>JACQNJ010000008.1 GCA_016203115.1 Candidatus Woesearchaeota archaeon | reverse complement strand
TAAGAGGGCTTAATACTTATAGCATGCTAAGGCAAACCCTTAGCAGCTAAACGGTTACTTTGAGAAATAAAGTTTATAAAGAGGTAAAGACTTCTTAAAATTGGTGTTTATATGATCCAGCAAAAAAAAGGTGCTTTAGAACTTTCTATGAATACTATTGTTATCGTAGTTATTGGAGTTACTTTACTTGTTTTAGGACTGGCTTTTGTTTCTGGGATATTTGAGAAGCTTAATATTTTAGGTGATGAAAGTTTCGATGAAGCCAGACAAAGGCTTGATCAACTTGGGGGGAATTATGAAAATTTTATTACATTAGCTCCTGCTAATACAAATATTGAAAAAGGTGATACTAAATCTAAAGGAGTTAAAGTTGTAATAAGCAATTTAGGTGGTACTTCCCTAGGGAGTTTAAATATTCAATTAAAGGTTCCTCAAGACTCAGTTAATGATATTACTTGTAAATTTACTGATGGGACCACAATAAAGGCTGTAAGACCTTTGGGATCTGGACAAAATGAAGAATTAGATGTGTATGTAACTGCCAAGTCCGCTGCTGTTCTTGGAACTAAATCCTGCATAGTAAATGTGCCTAGTGGGTCTGCAGATGTAGACACAGAAAAAACCATAAATGTGAATATTGTTTAAAAAGTTTTAAATAGATTCTTTATATTTTTTTATTATGGCTTTAAAGTTTTATAATACATTAACAAGGAAAAAAGAGATATTTAAGCCAATTAATAGGAACCTTGTGGGCATATACACTTGCGGGCCAAACTGGGATTTAATTTAAATCTTGGGGCATGCCGTTTATAATTATGCTCATATTGGAAACTTAAGGACTTATATTTTTGAAGATTTACTAAAAAGAACTTTATTGTATAATCATTTTAAAGTAAAACATGTCATGAATATAACGGATGTCGGTCATTTAACTAGTGATGCTGATATAGGAGAAGACAAGCTAGAGCTAGCTAAAAGCAGGGAAAGAAAAAGTGCCTGGGAAATTGCCGAGTTTTATACTAAAACTTTTAAGGATGATATGAAGGCCTTAAACCTTATTCCTCCTGATATCTTGTGCAAGGCCACAGACCATATTAAGGAGCAAATTAGTTTAATAAAAGAATTAGAAAAAAAGGGGTTTACCTATGGAAATGAGGATGGAATTTATTTTAATACTTCTAAATTAAAAGATTATGGCAAATTAGCCAGGTTAAAAAAAGATAAATTAAAATTTGGAATAAGAGTAGATATAAAAGATAAAAAACATGCAACTGATTTTGCATTGTGGAAATTTTCTTTAAAAACTCATAAAAGAGACATGGAATGGAAAAGCCCCTGGGGTGTTGGATTTCCGGGATGGCATATTGAATGTAGTGCTATGGCTATGAAGTATCTTGGTGATAGTTTTGATATACACTGCGGGGGAATAGACCATATACCTGTGCATCATACAAATGAGATAGCTCAATCAGAAGGTGCTACTGGAAAAAAATTTGTTAATTATTGGCTTCATGGGGAGTTCTTAGTATTGAAAGATGCAAAAATGACCAAGTCAGGAGAGAATTTTATCACTCTAAATAGTTTAACTGAAAGGGGGTATGACCCTTTAGCTTATAGATATTTATGCTTAACAGCCCATTATAAAAGCCCCTTAGATTTTACTTATGAAAGCTTAGATTCTGCTCAGACTGGATTAAATAGACTAAGAAACAAAATTTTAGGATTAAAAGGCAAGAAAAGCAACATAAAAAATACATCTGCCTATGAAAAAGAATTTCTAGATCATATAAATGATGATTTGAATCTTCCAAGAGCATTAGCTTTATTGTGGAAATTAATTGAAGATGACAAGATAGATTATAAATCAGCAATAAAGTTTGATAGTGTACTTGGTTTAGAGCTGGATAAAGAAAAAAAAGAAAAAATTCCCAAAGAAATAATAAAATTAGCTGGAGAAAGAGATAGGTTAAGAAAAGAAAAAAAATGGAAAGAAGCAGATATTGTGAGAGATAAGATTGCTAAGTTAGGTTACATTGTAGAAGATTCTGACTCTGGATTTAAAATAAAAAAATTAACCTAAGTATGTTGGAAGCTCTTTTAATCCTGCTCTTGCTCTCTTTAAGTAATTTGCTTCAACTTCTTTATACCTCTCAAATGTTTCTTTTGAAACTGAGGGTTTGACTCTGTTTAATGCCTTCTTGAAATGCTCCATTGTGACTTCTTCTGCATCTATGTTTTCCCTTAGAGCTTCAATACCCGCTTCCCTGCAAAGAGCTTCTATATCTGCACCTACGAATCCTTCTGTTGAAGATGCTAGCTCTTTTATATCAACCTCTTGTGTTAAAGGCATGTTTTTTGTATGTATCTTGAATATTTGTATTCTGCCTTCTTCTGATGGAGGAGGTGTTAGCAATATTCTATCAAACCTTCCAGGCCTCATTAATGCTGGGTCAATTATATCTGGTCTGTTTGTTGCTGCTATGACAACTACATCATTTAATTCTTCTAGACCATCCATCTCAGCTAATAATGCATTGACAACTCGTTCAGTTGCATTATTGCTATCTGAATCATAGCCTCTTCTTGTAGCTATTGCATCAATTTCATCGAAGAAGATTATTGAAGGTGCTGCCTGTCTTGCTCTTTCAAAGACTTTTCTAACTCCTTTTTCAGATTCTCCGACCCATTTGTTTAGTAATTCTGGTCCTTTTATTGAAATGAAATTAGCATTTGATTCTTTTGCAACTGCCTTTGCTAAAAGAGTTTTACCTGTACCTGGCGGGCCATAAATTAGTAACCCTCTTGGGGGCTTTATCCCCATTTTTTTGAAAACTTTTGGATTCTTTAGAGGCAGTTCTATGCTTTCCTTTAATTCATTCTCCACCTCTTTTAAACCCCCTATATCTTCCCATTTCACATTTGGAGTTTCTACTAAAACCTCCCTCATAACGCTTGGCCTTACAATCTTTAATGACTCTTGGAAATCCTTTGCTGTGATTTTTAGGTTTTCTAAAACCTTTTTTGGAATTTCAGATTTTTCTCCTAGTTTTAAATCAGGCAATATTCTCCTTAATACATTCATAGCTGCTTCTTTTGTTAATGCTGATAAATCTGCTCCGACAAAACCGTGAGTTACTTCTGCCAATTCTTCAATCATTTTAATTGTAGACTCTTTAATCACTTCATCACTAAAATCTTTAGAAAGTATGCTGGTTTTTTTGAAATCCTCTATAATTTCACTTAATTCTTTTTCATCTTTTCTTTTTTCTAGGATTGCAGATCTGCTATCTTCAAATCCCCATGTTTCCTTTGAATGCTTGACTTCTTCTATTGTTTTTATAATCTTGCCAATCAATTCTTTGTTTCTGTCTATTTCTTCCTTTCTTTTATCTATTATATTGATATGGTTCTGGAATGTTTTGATTTCTTCTTTGGTGCTATTAATTCTTTTATTTGTACTTTCTATCTTATCCCTTAGTTTTGAGTTCTCATCTTCTTTTATTCCAATAGTATATAATACCTTTTCTACAGCAGAAGGTGGAGATCTATTTTTTCTCTCTTGTAAAGATTTTAGTTCTTCTAAACACGCTTGTAATTCTGCAGTTAAACTTTTGATTTCTATCTTTTGTTCTTCTAGTTTATTATTTTGTTGCTTTATCTTTTTGATTGCCTGCTCTTCGAATACTAATATTTTTTTATATAATATTTTGCCTGCAACTACACTATCCCAATGAGTTAATGGCATTAACCTTGTATGAATTTTTAAAATGTTTAATCTCCCCTCCTTGTTAGGAACGCCAATTGTAACCTCCCTATCAAATCTTCCTGGCCTTCTTAATGCTGGATCAATTGCATTAGGCCTGTTTGTTGCACCTATGACAACAACCTTGCCTCTATTTTTTAAACCGTCCATTTGAGTCAATAATTGAGAAACAACTCTTCTTTCTACTTCACCGTAAGTTTCATCTCTTTTTGGAGCTATTGCATCTATCTCGTCAAAGAATATAATTGATGGAGCATTTTTTTCTGCTTCTTCGAATATGGAGCGAATTTTTCTTTCTGACTCTCCATAGAATTTATTCATAATTTCTGGGCCATTTACTAAAATGAAATTTGCCTCTGACTCATTTGCTACTGCTTTTGCTAGTAATGTTTTACCTGAACCAGGTGGACCGTGTAATAAAACACCTGCCGGCGGTTGGATTCCTAATTTTTCAAATATTTCTGGATGCTTTAATGGCAGTTCAACCATCTCCCTTACCTTTCTTACTTCTTCAGATAAACCACCTATGTCTTCATATGTAACTTCCAGAACTTTTTCTTCTGATACTTCTACTGCTTTTGGATTTAAAGTGATAGAAGTTGCTTCAGTTATTAATACTGATCCATTTTTAGGTGTAGTTGAGACAACAATAAACCTTAATCCTGCTAAACCAAAAGTTCCAACTAAAAATGATTCTTCTGACATATTGAAGACATCATCGAAAAAAGGGGAGTCTGACATAACCCTTCTTCTTTGTCTTACACCTCCAGGAACAACAATATCTCCCCTTACTACTGCCCTTCCCAGTAAGACCCTCTTGAATAATTCTGGATCTGCTCTAACCATAACTCCTTTTTGTGCTGGAGCGATTACTATAGCTGTGGCTTCTTTTACATCAGCCTTCCTTACTTTGACATTTTCTCCAATGCCTGTTTTCGCATTTCTTCTGAGAATTCCATCCATTCTTATGATTGATTGACCAACATCTGTTGGATAAGCCCTATCGACAATGCCAACTGTCGATCTCCCCCCTTCTATCTCGACTACATCCCCCGGATGAACGCCTATTGCATGCATTGTTTCTGAGTCTACTCTTACAATTCCCTTATAGGCTTCTTCCTGCAGAGCTTCCATGACCTTGAGCTTTGTTTCTTTTTTTGGTTCCATGCTATTAGTACCCCATATAACTTAATAAAACCTTCTTATTCTCTTGGAAAAAAAGATTGATAATTTCTCTGGCTCTTCTAAGTACATCTTTATTATTTCTGTTGTATCTTTTTGTAAATCTTCCTGATAGTGAATTATTTCTTTAGGTATTGATACTATGTATGAATTTCCAACTAATCTCAATTTGACTTTAAACTCTTTATTCTTTAGTTTTTGAAATTGTTTTAACTCTTCCAAATCTGCCGGATGGTAAATCCTTTTATTACATGAAATGCATTGTAAGGCTCTTAAGGTGTAACCATCTTTCTGAGCTTTTCCTTTTTGCATTTCCTTATTGCAATTATTACATAATATTCTCTGATTGAATAAATCTTCCATTTTGTGTATACTTTTGGTATATACATAATGTATATATAAATGTTTTGTTTTCATATAAGAACAATTAAAAATTCATTACTACTAACCATGATATGTTTGAATCTTTTTTATCTTTGGAAAAAGGGATTAACTTAGTTTATGGAGAAAGCGCGACTGGAAAAACTACTTTGTGCCTACAATGCGCAGGGGAAGAGGCTAAAAAAGGAAAAGTTGTGTTTATTGATACTGAATTTGGATTTTCTTTAGAAAGGTTTAAACAGATATATCCTGAAAACTATAAAGAAATCTTAGATAATATCTATCTGATAAGAGTTGCTGATTTTGAAGAGCAATGTAAGTTTTTTGATAGTTTAGACAAAATGAAGAATGTGAGTTTTGTTATTATAGACACAATCGGTTCTCACTATAGGGTCTTAGTGGCTAAAGATCCGAATAATATTAACAAAAAAATTGATAGGCAGTTGCAAATTCTGAAAGAAATGAACAGGAAAGGAGTTAAAGTTTTAATATCAAATCAGGTTTACTCAAGCTTAGATACAAATAAAGTTGAAGTTGTAGGCGGTAATATGTTAAAGAATTGGAGCAGTGTAATAATCAGGATGGATAAAAATCCGAGAAAAATCAAAGTTGAGAAACCTAAAAATATCATTAAAGAATTTATAATTAGTGATAACGGGATATTACTTGCTTGATCTCCTTCTAGTTGCTACAAGCTTTTCTAGAATGCCAACTTTTTTTTGAAGCTCATATTTGTCATTTTCCATAGCTTTTATTTTTTGTAAACTTTGAGAGAATTCAATATCTTTTGATTTTATTTGAGATATAATTTCTGTGAACCTTGATAACTGTTCTTTTGAATGTTCTAAGCTCTTCGTTATTGATGACAATTTTTCTTCTGCTGAATTGTACTTTTCATTATTTATTTTGAGCTCTTTCGTGTATTCTTCTAGCTTCCTATCTATTTCCTGCTTTATTTCTTTTGGCAATTGCTGATTAATTGAAATTCTTAATGATCTTAAGTTATCTATTTCATCATTTAATCTCTTTTTTATGTCTTCTAAGGATTTTATGTTTTCCCTGAATTCTTTTTTAAATTCTAAGTTTTCTTTTTTAATAGATTCTAAGTCTTTTTTTGTATCAACTACAAATGTATTTAGGTCAGAGATTAACTTTTTATTTTCTTCTAGCTTTTTCAGAATTTCATCTATTAATTCCTTACTTTGACTTAGCTCTTTTAGTTTTTGGAACATTTTTTATCAAACCTTGCTGTTTTAACCACTCTTCTTTTTTAGGGCATTGCTTATTTATGCAATAATCGTAAGGTCTTTTGCCCTTTCTTATCATTAAGACTATTGGGTTTTTGCACGATTCACATATTTTAGTAGAAGGTTTAGGCAATGAATTGCTCGGAAGTGAATATGTTGTTTTACAGTTTGGATAGCCAGAACAAGCTATAAAGTAAGATCTGAATTTTCTTGAAAACAATATTCTCAAATCACTTTTTTTGCATACTGAGCATTTCCCTATTATTGATTCTTTTTCTAGTGTTTCTACGTTTGCTTCTGAAAGTTTTTTCCCTATTTTTACTTCATTTTCTTTGAAATGCTTTAGTATTTTTTCTAAATGATGCTTTGCCTTGTCTAAAACTTTTTCTTTTGTTTCTTTTCCTTCTCTTATTAACTCCATGTCTTTCTCTAATTGCTTAGTCATTTTTTCATCAATTATCTCTGGGCAATAGTCAGTTAATGTTTCTACAGTTTTTAATCCTAAATCTGTTACTTGCAAAGACTGGTCTTTTACATAATTTCTTGTGTATAAAGATTCAATTATTGCAGATCTTGTGGCTTTAGTTCCCAGACCTTTTTTTTCCATCTCTTTTATTATAGAAGCTGGTGTATATCTTTTAGGTGGCTGAGTTTCCTTTGCCAATAAATCAATTTTTTTTAGCTTTACTTTTTCACCTACCTTTAATTTTGGAAGTTCTTCTTCTTTATTTGGGTTGAATCTACCGTAAAATTTATGCCATCCTGGTTCTACTGTTCTTGTCCCCTTTGTTATGAATGGTTCTTCTTTTATTAAAAGTTCTATTGTTTGTGTTTCTCTTGTTGCTGGATCAGATAATGAAGATAGAACTCTTCTAACTATTAAGTCGTAGATTTTCTTTTGTCTTTCTCCTATTTTTTTAGGGGATGTTCCTGTAGGATGAATCGCTGGATGCGCTGGATCTGATTTTTTTCCATTATTTGGAACTGTCTTGTTTAGTTTTAATAATTCCTCGCATAAGTTTTTGTACTCTTCTTGCTTAGATAAATCTTGTAAAATTTTTTTTATGTTGATTGATTCTGGCAGTTGATTTGAACTTGTTCTTGGATAAGAAATGTAAGCTGCAGTGTATAATTCTTGGGCAATTTCTAATGTTTCTTTTGGGGTTATTTTCAATGCCCTGTAAGCTTCTAATTGTAATGCAGTTAAATCAAAAGGGTTTGGTGGATCTTGCTTGAATTCTGCTTTTTCAATTGATTTTACTAAAGCTAAGTTCTCATGTTTTATTTTTTCATGTATTTTTTTTACTTCATTTTCTTTCCAAAATGATCCTCCTTTATGTTTTGAATTTACGTCTCCTAAAGCCTCTATTTCCCAGTAAGGTTCTGATTTGAATTTTTTAATTTCTATTTCTCTTAAGGCTAAAATTTTTAATGCTGGTCCTTGTACTCTTCCTGTTGATAATATCTTGAATTTTCCTGTTGCATTTTTTATTGATAATGTTAATGCTCTTGAAAGGTTTATCCCTGAAAGCCAATCTACGATGTGCCGAGTCTCACCTGCTTCTATTATGTTAAAATCAAGGTGTTTTGATGCCTTTTCGTAAGAATCTCTTAATTCATCTTTTGTTAATGTTGAAAACTTCATTCTTTTGCCGTCTTTTTTTTCAGCTACGAACCTTACAACATTAAACCCAATTAAGCTACCCTCTGTGTCATAATCGCATCCTACTGTGAAAGATGATGCTCTTTTAGACAATTTTTTTAATGTATCCAGGTATTTTTTTGTGAATTCTGCATCTTTTGAAATTTTATAAGAGGGCTGCCACTCGTATTCAAATGCAGGATAAATCCAACCTTTTGAATTTTTTTCTTTTAGGTTAAAAATATGACCTACAGCACAACCAACAAGAATTTCCCTACCTTTGTGGGTTAATTCGTAATAAACAACACCTTTTTCATTTTTCTTTGATGGCTTTTTATCTGCCAAAGCTTCAGCTATCTTTTCTGCCTGATTTGGCTTCTCTGAAATTATTAATTCGACCATCATTAATTCTCCAAGGAATATACTCTTTTTGAAATATAATCTTTTTAACTTTATCTTTTTTTAATTTTTTAAAAGAAGTGATTTACTGTAAATCTTCTTCATTTATATTTTATTTAGTTCCTCTATTCTCTTTTTTGCGCCTATAGAACTAGAAAAGAGTTTCCAAAATATTCGTGAAAGCCACTCTGTCCATTCTTTATCATTTAGTGTATAGAACATAAAAAATTTTTTTGTCCAATTCATTAATTCTACCTGTTGGTTCTTTTACTTCTTTTAACCTTAGTATTTTATTATCTATTATTAATGCTCGAAGTGGTTGTTCTCTGTGCCTTATCTCTATTATTTCTGCTCCATATTTGAAGTTTAAATCTAAAAGTTTTTCTATTGTTCGTTTAGAGGTAATATCGACCCTGCATAAAATTTTAATTGATACTTTTTTCTTTATTAAATCTTCAATTACCTTGAAAACATCTGTTTTAGTATTTTTCAGATTAATCCAAGAAAGGTTTCCTGAAAAAACAAGTAATTGGTTATTTACTTTTTCTAAATATGCCCTTAACTCTTCTAAATTGGTTTTAGCCTCTTCTTCTATTTGTTCTAGACTGGCGTTTTTGTTTTTTTCATCTATGTGCTGATAAATGTCAAAAGCTGAGAAAGCTTCTTTATTTTTAAATGTCTCAATATCTTTTGCAAGCTTTTCTTGGAAAGTAGAGTTATGCACATTTTCTATACTTGTCCAATAAACTATTTTTAATGCCCCCCTAGTCCCTTCACGGAAGATCCTTGTTGTTAATGTCCCATGTTCTTTCTCTATTTCGTGAACATAACGATCCGCTGTTCTCCAGCTTTTCTTTATTTGTTTTGCTATTTCCTGGACACTTCTTGGTTTTAGATAAACAAAATCCTCAATTTTTTTTATTGCCTCTGTATCTAACATGGAAGCTTAGGCAAAAACTGAATATTTAAGATTTGTTGTTTTTTACAACACTATTGACAAAATATGTCATGAAGTATATATAAAGTTTAAAACTCTCTCCTCTTAATGATTTAAAATGCCGGTTTATGAGAGAGAATTTTTTGATTATGTTGAGAGTAATTTACATCCTACAGGGAGTGTTCTTGCTAATCCTTGTAGAAGAGGGAGTCTTAGAAGACTTCTTTCCCCTGGAACACAGGAAGATTTGTTTGGAGATCCTTTGGAAGTTATTTTAGAAAGGCTATCAGGGGATATTGTTAATAGAAAGGGGGGTTATATGAGGTGGAGAGAGAAAATAGGAGAGAAAGAGAGAATGTTAAGTGTTCCTTCTAAAACATTATGGAAATTTTTAGAGGACTATTTAGAACCGTTTATTGAAAAACAGAGAGTTCATGGAAGCTGTCATGGAGGTATTAAGGGCTGGTCCCCTAAATCGAGTTTAGAAAGTCATCTACCTATAGTTACTGCCTTATCTTTTGATATGGAAAGTGCTTTTCAAAATATGCCTGCCCGGAAAGTTTTTGATTTCTTTTATTGTTCATTAAAAGGAATTGATAATTATGAAGAGAGAAGAGATATTGCTGGATTCTTAACATTTATATCAACTGTTAGATATGATCAACAGAGAGGTTTGCCTCAAGGGTCTCCTATCAGTCAAGCAATTTTTAATAGACTAATGTTGGAAGTGGATGAGACTATGTTTTGGGCTGCTACTGAGAGGGGAATGACCTACTCTAGATGGGTAGACGATTTCACAGTTAGTTCTCCAGATAGGAGAGATGTCAGGGAATTTTTAGGCGCTGTAAACTTACTGGCTGAAAGATTTCCAGTTGCAAGGGACAAGGTTTATTTTCAAGAAGGTGAGCCAGTATATTTACTGGGTCATAAACTTGTTGGGGGGAGAGTTTTAAAAAATTCAAGAGAGGAAAGATTAAGAAATAAAACTCCCCCCCTGGATTACTATAAGTGGTTGAGCAATAGGAGAGCTTTTGAACCTTGGATTAATTAGATTTCTAGCACTCTGCCATTTCTTCCTACATTAATGATTCTTGTATCGCCTATCCTATCTTCTATTCCTTCTGCTTCATGGACATGGCCACATAAAACAAGATCTGGCTTCATTTCTTTTATTGCTTTTGTAACTCCCTTGCTGCCAGGGAATACAGAGGTAAAACGTTCTATTAGAGAATCTGCAGGATGCACGTGAGTTATCATAACCTTCTTTTTTGTATCTTTTACATATTTGAACCCTTTTTTCAGCGTGTCATATATTTCTGTTTCATTTAACTGAAATTTACCTATGTTTGCTGAGCCGCAACCGAAAAAGCCTACATCTTTCATCTTAATGGAGTAGCCGTGCAAGTTCACTGCACTGTACATTTCTGCTAGGAAATCTGCTGTTGCAACTGTTTCATGATTTCCTGGAATTAGAAGCACTTTCTTGTTTTTTTTGACAAATGGACCTATAATTCCTTTCGTTGAAGATTCTGCATAGGTTAAATCTCCACAAAGTACAACTAGGTCTACCTTTTCCTTTTGGGCTTTCTTTGCGAGAGCTTCTGCTAGTTTCATATCTCCATGAATGTCCGATGCTGCTAGTATTCTTAATGTCATTTTAAAAAGTTATATAAAGAAAAACACTTTAAAAAATTATTGAAATGGGAAATGCTACTGCTGCTTGTATGATTTGCGGGATTAAAGTAGCTAATAAAATCTGTAAGTTATGTGGTAGAAATGTTTGTAGTAGCCACTTTGGCAAATTCTTATGTACTGACTGCAAGAGCGGAAGGAGCTAGTGCTTCTTTTTTGACTGTTTTTTATTGAAAATTTCTGCACACTTTTCTGAACAAAACCTATAAGTATCTCCATCTACTTCTTCTTCTATGATATTCTCTGGATCATCTGATAAGACCTGCTTGCAAGTAGAACATTTTGCTATTTTTTCTCCTTCTTTGTAACCTTCCATAAACCCTGCTTCTACTTCTGATATTTCATCATCTTCCTCTGCTAAATCCCTTCCTTCTTCTGTATATATGTCTTCATCTAAGTCTCCAGTTTCCATTTCCTTCATGATATCCTCTTGTGACTTTTTTGCCATATTATTGGAATTGCATAAAAGTTAATATATTTTTCTATTAGCTACATGGAACTTAAGAGGGCTTAATACTTATAGCATGCTAAGGCAAACCCTTAGCAGCTAAACGGTTACTATTTGAATGGAGAAGTGAGTGGGATAGAGCATTCATGCCCAAATAAATCACGCTGGTATAAGTTCATTCCTCTTCTTGCTTTAGCACCGGCTATCCAGAAAAGAGTTGTTGCTAAAGCGCCATTAATCCTTCCCTCTAATAGGTGTAATGCTTCTTGTTCTATTCTTACATATTCTTTTCCAGAGGGACTTTTTAATTCTCTTTTCCCATTCCCTCTTCTTTCTCCATTGTAATAACTTGATGGTGTGTTAATTCCTAGACCTGCTATTTGTCTATAATTATGAACATCTAAAACCATTAAGTCTTCTATTCCTAAACATAAACCCCAAAAAGAAACAGTTTTGTGCGCCAACCATTTTACATCTCTGACTAGTTGTTCTCTTTTTTCTATTGGATTTTGTCTGAATTCTTTTACTTCTCTTCCCATGTTCCTTAATCCGAAATACTCAAATGCTGGTTCAAATCTGTTTTGGCCTTCTACGTATGCCCACCTGAGCCCCTGGGATTTAGCCACACTATACAAGTATTCTGGTAGTTCTACATTTGTACTGAAAAAATTAGGGTAACAGTTGTTAGGGTAGGAAGTATCTCTCATTTCTCTAAGTAGTTCTTGTATGAATCTCAATGTGCCTTCAAAATCCTGTCTTTGAGAAGATATGCAAAAAATTAAGCTAAGATAATACATGTCTTCATTATGTTTTGGGATTTGCAAGTTACCTAAAAGTGTTTGTGCTTCTTGCATTAATAGGGATTGTTCTACTGGAGTTCCTAGGTAAAGTAAATTTCCATCTCTTATTGAAAAAAATTTTGTATCTAATCTTCCATTCATTTTTTAGATTCTTCTTCAGTTAACCAAAGACTTAACCTCTTTAATCTCTCTCTATTTGAGTTTAGGAAATTCCCCCAATCTGAATCTTGTATTGATGATGAACTATAAGCTTCAAATAAATCCCCCTGCTGTGGAATCGAGATTGTATTTATTACCCCTGCTGCTTCTCTTCTTTCCTCTATTAATTGTTCTAATACATCCTTTCTTCTTCCCACATCTTCTCTTAATAAAACATCAAAGGATCTTTCATGCTCTGGCTTTGCAAGGATGTAAATTGTAGTCCCACTTGGCCCTGGGATTTTTACTCTTTTCCATGATCTCATTAAAGGATATACTTCAGAAATTACTTCAATCCTTTTTATTCCACCAGGTGTAGTTAAACTTAAATCTCTGTGAAAGATTGCTGATATGTCTCTGAAGTGTATATCCTGCCAAGCTTCCCTTCCTTCTTTTACTCTTCCACCATATCCTGCATATATTGATGATTTTACAATTCCCTTCAGCCACTCTATCCTTTCTCTTATAGGCTCTCCTTTTTTTCTTGCTGCTTCAAATGCAAAAGCATGGAATGCAAATTCTCCCGGAACAATATAATGGTTCCCAAATGTGAACATCAAATCATGAAATGGTTTTTCCAAATTTCCATTATTAAGGTCGTCTGTTCTGCATAAACAGTCATAATACGTTGTTGATGGATCCCCAGACAGCATTGATTCCCCCAATCCTGTTGGCATCTCACCAAACATAAGGAAGTAGGCCCTTCTTGTTTTGACAGAGTAATGGAGCTGAAAATCGTTTAATGATGCTTTCTTTCCTCTTCCAGAAGTTTTTACTTCTAACAGTAATTTTGGATCAAATCGATGAGGCCTTGAAATTAGATCTGGCATTCTTTTTCCATCTGGAATTTCTAACATATCGAAAACTCTGGCTACATAGGTCTGCCCACAATAACTTTGAGGCGTATGGTCATATTTTGATTTTGCCATTTTAAAAAGGAGGATCTAATATTTTGTCTATTCCTTCTACCCCAAAAAATCCTTGTACTCTTGGTTCTGAAGGGACATATAATCCATTTTCTTCGTAACCGAAAACTAACATTTCAAATATAATCTCCCTGTACAACGTGACATAAGCATAGTTTTGCGTTATTGCTCCCTTAGGTTTTAGGGATAATTCCGGGTCTCTTACATTTCTTATCCTGTCCAATGCCCTTAATGAATGCGGTCTTCTGACAGGACTATGCCTGGTTCTATTTAATTCCCGATACCAAACTGGATTTTGGGATACAGCAACACGTATCATATGATCCTGATATTTAGAAACTGGTGCTGGGACAAGTATTACCTCTAGATGGTTAGATCTTAAATTATGATAAAGTAAATCAGCACACCCTCTGAATGAATTCCTTATTTCTCTTGGTAAAAAGCCTATGGAATATTCGCTACTCCAATCTTTTCTTGGATCTATTACTTCCCCCTTTCCCATAAAAGGTGAAATAATTATTATTTTAAAAGGATTATTGTAGTGAGATATATCTACTTGTTAGCTTTTATTACTTTAAATCTAGTGTATTTCTGCAAGACAGTTGGAACTTTTATTGAACCGTCTTTCTGCTGATAATTTTCCATTATAACTACTAAAGCTCTTGAAGTTGCTATTGCTGTGTTGTTTAGAGTATGAAGAACTAATTTCTCTCCTTTTTTCGTTAATAATTTTATGTCTAAATCTCTTGCCTGGAAATCTGTACAATTACTTAATGAACCTACTTCCCCATATTCTTTTGTTGTTGGCCTGTATACTTCAATGTCTTCAGACTTAGCTTTCCAGTCTCCTAAGTCTCCTGAGCAGCATTCCAATAATCTGTAGGGAAGCTTTAATTTTTTATATAATTCCTCTGAGTTCTTTCTTAGCTCTTCGTAATATTCCCAGGAATCTTTTGGATGGCAAAAAATAAACTGCTCTACCTTATTGAACTGGTGGGTTCTCCATAACCCTTTTTCATTAATGCCATGACTACCAATTTCTTTTCTGAAAGACATTGAATATGCGAAGAATTTCAAAGGTAGTTTATTTTCCTGTATTGTTTGACTTGTTAACATTCCTAGAACTGCATGCTCTGCTGTTGGAATCATGTAGTAATCTTCATCTTCAATTTTGTAAAGAGCTAATTTGAATGCATTCAAATCCCCTGCTGCAGCTGCAACCTTTTTACTGACCATTAAAGGAGGTTCAATGTAAACATACTTCTTTTCCCTCATAAAATCTGTTGCAAACCTTATTAATGCCTGGTTCAGTAAAGCTAAGTCTCCCTTTAAATAATAAAAACCATTGCCTGACGTCCTTGCTGATGCATCAAAGTCAAGCATACCTAATGCTTCGCCTAATTCTACATGATTCTTTACTGGGAATCTAAAATTAGAGACTTTACCCCACTTCTTGATAACTTTATTTTCTTTTTCATCTCTGCCTAGAGGAACAGACTTGTGCATGATATTTGGTATTTTTGAGACAAGTTCATCTATTTCCTCATCTATCTTTTGCTTTTTTTCCTCTAAGGCTTTTATTTTTTCTGGAACTTCTTTTACCTGTTTAATGATCTTGGAAGCATCTTTCTTTTGCTTTACCATTTCGTTTATCTGCAGAGAAAGCTCATTTCTTTTACGTCTCAAGGATTCTGCTTCTTTTTTTAAGCCAAGAGATTCTTCGTATTTTTTTATTATATTGTCAACAAGAACCAGGCGATCTTCTTTGAATTTCCTCTTTAAATTTTCTTTAACAATTTCTTTATTTTCCCTTATGAACCTTATATCAAGCATGCATAAAAAGAATTTAAGTTGTATAAAAATATGATGTTTTACAGTTAAGAAACGATAACCATTTAAATATATTGCCTAAAATATATATTTTCTGAAGAAACCTTTAAATATTCATCGGTACTTAATTTAAGAGGGGGTTATAAAATTGGCAAAGAAGAAGGAAGATATTTTTGAAGTTTTTTTTAGAAAAAAACCAGCCATGATTCTGGTTGCTTTAAAAAAGGGGGGCAGAAACAGATATGGAAGTATTCTTGCTAAGGAAGTGGATTGCACTTACTCTCATGCTGTGAAGATATTACAGGAAATGGAAAAGGCAAAACTTGTTGCTTTTGAAAAACAAGGAAGAATTAAATCTATTAATTTAACAGATAGCGGTGAAAGAGTGGCTGAACATATTTCAAAAATAAAAGATTTGCTTGTTTAGTTTTTCCAAACTTATTTAAACTATTTTCTCTTTTTATTCTTATGGCATTTAGCAAGGCATTCCCAAGGCAGATCAAAGGAAGCAGCTATTCTGTTTGGGAAGAGATTAGTTTAACTGATGAAGAGGAAATGAAAATAGAAGAAGATGCCAGGAAAGAAAATATCAAATTATTAATGCAATGCATTAATGATGCTAAAACAGTAGGTAATGACCAGGTTGTGCCTATAGCTTTGGCATTGTTTGAAAAAAGAGCAAGTCATGTTGTATTCTTGAAAGAAAGCAAGTGCAAAGAAAAATTTGATAAAATGTTTAAAGATTAGGTTTAAGAGTTTTATGGTTTTTATTCTTATATTGTATTTTGTGGGGGATATAAAATGGGAACTAAAGTTATGGTTAATGGTTTACCGGGAAAGATGGCGATTGAGGTTGCTGGTCTAATAAAATCTGGGCGATATTTTTCTGATAAGTATTGTGGGTTTGATTTAGCAGGATATTCTCTTACATCCAGTGATCAAACAGAAGGAATTGCTGTTGGAGCTTCTAGAGATGTAGAACCTATAAGACCTGACCAGAGAGAAGATGGGATAAGGAGGTTAAAAGAGGTATATGAAGGAAGAACTGTTTTATCTGTTGATTATACTACTCCAGAGGCAGTTAACGGAAATGCTGATTTTTATTGTAGACATGGATTACCTTTTGTTATGGGTACTACTGGAGGAGATAGAGCTGCTTTAGAAGCAAGAGTAAGAGATTCTGATGTTGTCGCTGTTGTTGCTCCAAATATGGCTAAACAAATTGTTGCATTACAGGCGATGTTTGCTTATGCTGCAATGACCTTCCCTGGAGCTTTTGAAGGATATACATTAGAAGTCCAAGAAAGTCATCAAGCAGGCAAAAAAGATACTAGTGGAACAGCTAAGGCTATGGTGGGTTATTTTAATGAACTGGGAGTCCCTTTTGTAATAGAGGATATAATAAAGTATAGAGACCCAGTTGTTCAAGAACGCCTAATAGGAGTTCCGAAAAAACATCTTGGAGGACATGGATGGCACGGTTATGTTTTAAACACGGGACATGGAGATGTAGAATTTTGCTTCAAACATAATGTAAATGGAAGAAGAGTTTATGCAGAAGGAACATTAGATGCTTTGAGATTCCTACAGAAAAAAGTTGAAGCGGGAGAAAAAGGAAAAGTTTACTCTATGATTGATGTATTGAAAGGAGAGTAGTATTGAGCGGGCTCGGAGGGATTTGAACCCCCGACCTTCTGGTTAAGAGCCAGACGCTCTAACCAAGCTGAGCTACGAGCCCATGACAAAGTTTTGACAAAATGTCTTTAAAAGGATTACCCTTATTCTCTCTAGGCACGTAAAGCTTAAATATTAATTTCATATCTTTTGGTTTTATGGAACTTGGAAAAGCTAATATTCTTAGTGCAAAATTAACAAAATACGATAGAAGAGCGAATTCTTTCGAGTATGAAATTCTTTTTGAGGCTGGGGGAGTTAAAAAAAAGATAGTTAATACTGGAACCCCGGGAAGGGTAGAGCCTATTGTTGCAGGCATTGTTAAAGAAATCAAAAATATGAGCAAAGTAAGCGTGGATCTATGGGATAACTCTACATTAGACACTTTTTCTAAGATAGATGATGAGATTATCGATAATGCTGAAAGAAAACTAGGTTTATTTTTCAAGAGAGTAAATGACAAAATTGCAGCTGTGAAGCAGAATAAAAGTGCTGATGGATATCTTAATACTTATACAAGCATAGCGGGCTATTCGATGAACTTTTAAAAAGTTTAAGAATAGAAAAAGTAAGAAGACTTTAGCGTCTTCTTTTTGTTCTTTTTACTGCCGATTTTCTAGTGGAAGATTTTCTTTTCCCCCCTCGAGCCATCTTTGCTTCGCAAACATTTCCCTTACCATCGACATAGTAAAGGAAGCCTGGCTTTCTTGTCACAACATTTCTTGCAATAACTTGTCCCATCACTTTCACCCCCCTTTTGTGAGATTATATCGACGATTTGGATGATTAACAAGTATTTAAATATATTGGAAAGATATGCACGTGTGAAAATCTAAATTCTTTTATAGAGGGTTAACCCTCTTAACCTTATCAGGGGGTTAAGAAGGAGAACCCAAAATGAATAAAAAGAGGAAAGTTAAACTAGTAAAAAAGCTTTATGCTTTATTCAGACAGGC
>JACQNJ010000005.1 GCA_016203115.1 Candidatus Woesearchaeota archaeon | reverse complement strand
GGCACCTCCTTTGCGAGTGTGCCCCTATTTCACACTCTTTTAGCTAATAAGAATATACTTCATCATTAATTAAGTTTACAGATTCCAAAAAAGCAAAGCTTATAATTGGCAAGTGAATAGACTTCCATTTAATAAATTTTATAATCTTAGAAGGGATAGAGTTACCATAATTATCGCACGTTCCAAAGCCACCATTCAGATCTTTATTTGTTGCAGTATTCCTATCTGTATTCATTACATTTATCAGACAAATTTCCAATCTTTCGTTATCCATTTTTGTTACCCATCCTGATATTTATCCGTTTAGCAATGCAAAGCTCTGTAGAAAGTTAGATTAAATAAGTGGGTTTCACCCACCTTTGTTGTTTTGTGGAACAAAACAAAGAGAGGTGAACCCCATGAGTAAAGGCATATTAAGTTATAATAAGCTTGTGTCTAGGACACAAAGATTAATCATGAAATATAATGTTCCAGAGCATTGGAGCAAAACAAAGAATGAAAAATTCAATGTCCACACAATCTGTGTTTTATTTGTTTTATTCCAAATAGAACAAAAGGATTACAGATTGTTTAGTGCTTGGCTTGAAGTAACGCCTCTTCTTGGTTTGCAAGAGGTGCCACACTGGACAACTTTGCAAAAAGCCTTTGCAAAGGTTCCACCAATTCTACTGAGAAAGCTCGTTCAACTGAGTGGAAAATGTAAAGATAAGATTCAAGCACTTGATCCTACTTATTATCAGACCACCAATCCAAGCATAGGCTACTGCAAAAGAACTGGAAGAGATCCTCGACGAGAAAAAACAAGAAAAGCAACAGTGGTTGTTACTAAAAAACATAAGCTAGTTGCAGATGTTTTTGTCAGAGCTAAAGAAAGGCATGGAATGAAATATATACCACAAATAGCAACCAGCGGTTGCTTTAAAGGCAGAACTACCTTAGCAGATAAGGAATTTGATAGCGAGGAATTTCATCAATTAATAGATGACGAAGGAGGCGAAAGCATAGTTCCTCCTAAAAACAAAAAAGTACCTGTCTGGAGAACAAGAGGAGAACATAGAAAGAAACTGAAAAGAAAACTCCCAAGCATTTATCGCTTTAGGTCATCATGCTCTGAATCCAGTAATAGTGCAGTCAAAAGAAGGTTCTCCCCAGTTCTTCGCGGAAGAACATTCTGGCAACAAGCCAGAGATTTGTATGGCAAGTACCTTGCATACAATCTCAGCAGAGATTGTTTCTCTAAAAATTATTGGAACTTTCTACAGAGCCGCAATGCAATATTTTTTAAACATTAGATCTAATTTTCTGTTTATATAAATATATATTAGTGCTATAATATTTGCACTGTAATATTTTTAAACATTTCTTACTTCTTATATTATAAAATAAAATAGGATTCCTTTCTTTTAATTATTTAAAGATATTTAAAATGATGATATTGGATTTCTGAATTCTAGATGGATGGAATGTGTGTTATGATGTTATAAGTAATACTTTCTGGTTTATCTATAATATCTTTTAATTTTGTCTGATATATCTCTTATATGAGTTAAACCAGTTTTAAATGCACTAACTTTTGACTCACCAGATTTTCTTGCTTTGTAATGGACAGGAATTTCGATAAACCTTAATTTATTTTTCTTTGCTTCAAAGATTAGATCAAGTGCGGGCCATTCTTTCTCAGTTAGTTTTCCCTTTAGTAAATCACGCTTAAATGCTTTTGTCCCGCAGAAAACATCTGTCAAATATTTTCTTATAACTAATGAAGTTAGCAGTGTAAAAAATTTGTTTCCTATCTTGTGAGAAAAAGTCATCGCTCCTTTTTCCATCGGATAAATAAATCTTGAAGTGTTAACAAAATCTGCTTCCTCATTGAATATAGGCATTACAATTTTTTCTATTTCCGATGGGTCAACTGTGTAATCTGCATCTAATGTGACTATTACATCTCCTTGTGCAATATCCAAAGCTTTTAAGAAAGCACCGCCCTGCCCAAGCTTTTGATTAAAATGGAGAACTTTAAGATTTTTTCTTTTCTCTGCAAATTCTTGTGCTAATTCTGCTGTGTTATCTGTTCCATCATCAACTACAATAATCTCTGTTTCCCATTTCAGTTTAGGAATTTTATTAATGCATGCAATAATATTTCCCTCCTCGTTATGAGAAGGTATAATAATTGTTAATGACTTAGGTTTCATATGTATGAGTGTCTTTATGAAGATCTGGGTCCTCTGGGTCAAATCTCCTTGAAAACAAGACGATATAATCACAATCAGTGAGATGTTCTAAGGTATGATATTCATATGGAAGCACAATAAAACAGGAACCCTCTCCGAAGCGGTGTGTTGTCTCTTCTCTTGTTTGCAAGTTCCTTATATGCACCATTAATTCTCCTTCAAGGATATAATGGAGTTCTAAATTAACCTCATGATAATGGTTGCCTCTTACTGCTCCTTTATTGGTTTTTACACGGTTGAGTTGCTGCCATACATGACTTTTGGCAATTTCTTCCAAAACTCCTCTTGCGTCTCTAATTACTGTTGTTGTAGTTAAAATTTCCATAATTAATCCTCTCTTTTTATTACCTATAATATTATAAATTTTTCTTGAACTAGCTTATTTCTTTAGCATGCATTTCTTCTAAAGATTGCATGGTTGATTTCATTTTTACACCGAGTGTGTGTTGTACTCTTGAGCTATCTAATGAGGAATCCCGTGGGCTTAAAAAAGTATCTGGAGCTTTGATGCCGTGAATTAAATCATTATCAAACTGGTACACTCTTGCTACAAGATTAGCGAATTGGAACCTGCTCAACCTGTTTGGACCTGCAACATGAAATAATCCTGTGATGCCTTCATCTACCATCATTTCAAGATATTTGCAAAATTCTGTGGTGTATGTTGGGGTGTTGTACACATCTGTAAATGCTTCTAGAGGATTTTCTTGGTAATTGTGAGAGAAAACTGTTTGTAGAAAACCTTGTGAGTTTATGCCGAATAAGCCTGCAGTACGAATGACACAATGCTGTTGAAGATCATATGCCCTCTCTGCTTCGAGTTTGCTTTTTCCATAGCGCGTTAATGGATTAGGTAAGTCGGTTTCTTTGTAATTTCCCCTTGTACCATCGAAAACAAAATCTGAGGAAATAAAGTATATCTGAGATGATGGGAAATGTCTTATGAGATGTTGTGATGAGAGGATGTTGATTGAAGCTGCTTCTGGATCCCTTTCGCATGCATGTGCTTTTTTTCCTGCAGCATGTATAATTATTTCTGGATTGCATGATCTTGCAAATCTCTCAACACTTGCTTCATCTACGAGATCTACTCCCAACATATCTTGTTGGTTTATTCTTGCAACCTTGATTACCCCATACTTTTCAGTTGTACAAAAATGTCTGGTGATATTTGAACCAAGATATCCTGTGGCACCTGTAACCAAAATAGTTTTCATGATTTATCCTCTGCCCGATCCCATACGAGCAACATCCTGACAATAATCTTGAGATTGTGGAAGATTCAATACTTCTTTTTGAGTGAATTCCAACAATCCCCTGCAACAGATGGAAGAAAACTCTTTAAACTTTTTGCAATCATTAATCCCATTGGTTATATCCCCTCTGACTTCCCCGATAACATAACCCAACCATTCGTAACAGAATTGTTTATATTGAGGATTTAACTTTTCACATTCAGCCCCTCCTTGTTCAGGGTAATATCCATAGTTCCATCCAAAAAGCCAGCCAGCCCCCTTGTAACAATCTGGCTTGTACTTTTCCTCAAATTTGCCGCAATCTTCATCAACTATTGATTCTCCTTTATGGAAAAAATCTTGTATGCCTATGACCCATCCTGCACCTAAATAACAGTTGGGCCTATAGAACTCATTTAGAGTACTGCATACTTTGATTATTTGTTCTGGATTATAACCAATACGGTCTGTTGCTCCGATACTTACCCACTTATAACATTCTTGTCTATGCTCTTGCCTTAGTTTGTTACATTCCTCAAAAGCTAATTGTGGATTATCACTGTTTCTTGAGCCGAAAATAAAACCTAGCATTTCATAGCATATCGGTCTGGGGTTGGTGTTCTTTTCAAACCCTAATTCTGAAGATAAAGAGATAAGCCCAAGATTTGTGATAAGTCCTAGAATAATTAACAAGACCAGCAAACCGATAGAGAGCATTTTTTTGTGTTTTGAAATTTCAAATATTGCTATAGCAAGAATGATGAAAAAGAATGGGAATATAGAGGAGAGATAACGATACTGCCTTGAGTGTACTGCACCATCAACACTAAAATTACTCATGATAAATATGAAGAGAAAGAAAAGCGTGGTAATAACTATAAACATTTGTACTATATTTTCTTTTGGAATAGGCGCTGATTTTTTTGATAACAACTGTATCAAATAGGGGTAATTCCTGTAGAGGAGATAGAAGAGAGATATAAGCAGGATTGCATAATATGTATAATTCAGTAAATCTTTTTTAAAAATGGTGTCGGTAAAATTCAGGGATTTGGGGAGATGATAGGAGAATGTATCTATGGCTTTTTGTGAGATCTCACCTAGCCTTTCCACATTAGCGAAATTGTTATCGAATCCTGACTTGAATAGGCTCAGACCTCTAAAATCAGTCTGCATATTGACGTATATCCATGGAATAAGAGCAATTGATAATGCCAGTACAAATATGAGAAATTCCTTTTTGAGGAAAAATATTTTGTCCTTTAAGAACCATAACATAAAACATGGCGGGAGAATAAACAAGAATATATTTGAAAAAAATATTCCCAATCCGCTTGATAACCCGAAAAGTATTATGTTTCTTGTTTTATTTTGAACGTTAAAATAATAGTTAAAGAAGAAGATCATAGAGAGCATTATAAAGAACGTTACGTGAAGGTGTCCATGCCCAACAAAAAGTGCTGGGATTGTATAGGATGATGGAGATAAAATAAAAAACAGAGATGCATAGCATGCTATTTTTTTGTTTAAGAATTTTTCAGCAAACAGGTAAAGTACTATCAACATGCCCAATGCTATCAGCATACCTGCAAGCAAAATTGCGAAACTGGTTTTGCCAAATATAAGGAAGAGAGGTGCCACAAGGAGAGGTGTTACCAGTGTGTTTCCGTAATTATTCTGATATTCATACTTATCATAAGGCTGCTTTAACCCATCTAGGATTTCATTTGCAGTATCTCCGATAATGCATCCATCTACATCATATGTATAAGGAGAAGCATAAATAAGAATGAATCGAGTAAAGAGGAATAATAAAACCAAAGCTATTAATGACTTTCTTGCTTTGAGGCACTTAATCATTTGCTGAGACCATCCTTTTATATATTTAAGGGTTTATATAAAGCATTATAGAATAACATGAAGCCTCAGCTATCTATCATTATTCCCGTGTATAATGGCCAGAATTATTTACAAAAATGCTTACAATCTGTTTTTGCTTCTGCGTATAATTCTTTTGAAGTGATTGTTGTAGACGATGCAAGCAAGGAGGATGTTGCAAGCATAGCTAAAAAATTCTCTTGCAGGTATATTAGGAACGAGCGAAGGATGGGATCTGGCCCTTCAAGGAATTATGGCGCCAATATTGCAAAAGGCAAAATTCTTGTATTTCTTGATTCTGATTGTATTGTTCATACTTCATGGTTATCTAGTATTGCTCAAAATTTTAAAAAATTAAAAGTGGGGGCAGTTGCTGGGCAATACTCTGGTTTTGTTGAAAATAGTTTTATTTCAAAATTTTCTTTTTATGAACTTCTTTTTAGAGAGAGGAATTTTAAGAAATATGTGAAAACCATGCCTTCATGCAATTTTGCCTGCAAAAGAGATGCTTTTTTTGATGTTGGTGGTTTTTCTGAGAAAGGAAGATATTCTGATGATTTAGAATTTTCCTATCGCTTTGGTAAAAAATATAAGATTCTCTGGGATCCTAAGATTCATGTAAGGCATCATTTCCCCGCGACCTTTAAAAAGTACCTTTCTAAACAGTTCATCTCGAGCAGAGATGATGTTTCATTGTTTATTGCTAATCCCAAAATGGCTTTTGAAGATACATTTGAAGATAAAATGAATTATCTTGAAGTTATTTTTACAGGAGTTTTATTGATGTCGCTATTTTTATTGTCTTCTAAGCCTATTTTTTTCACTGCTTTTGGGCTAGCTTTATTTATTATTTTTTTAATCAATATAGCATTCTTCCGTTATCTGTATCTAAAGGAGGGATTATCATTTGTTTTTACTAGCTTTATTGTTCTGCTGATGAGAAATTTTATCTGGCTTAGTGGAGCCTTCAATGGTTTTGTTATGTATATTGGAGGAAGAAAATGAGGGTATTACTTATAACCCCCCCACATCAATTTCATAATACTTATAATGAGCATATGAGCAAACGTTCCTGGCTTGATAGAGGATTTGGTCTTGTTCCTGGAGTTACTCCCCCTCTTGGAATCCTTTACATTGCGGCCGTATTGAGAGAAGAAGGTCATACAGTATTTGTTAAAGATGGTGCTTTTGAAAGCCTCCGAGGTATTCGAAATGCAATTCGTGTTCATGCTCCTGAATTGGTAGGAATTTCTGTTACCGGATTTAGCTGGGAACTCTGCAAGAAGATAATTGGAACTTTAAAGGCAGAATTTCCCAATGTTTATTTTCTTACAGGAGGATCATTACCTGATGCATATAAAGAGCGTTGTTTAGTTGAATGTAGCGGACTTGATTTTGTTGCTTTCGGCGATGGAGAATATATCATTAGAGACTTATGTAATGCATTAGATAAAAAAGGGGATTTGTATCATGTAAGAGGTCTTGCTTTTCGCTTTAATGGGAAAATTGTAAGAAACCAGGAGATGCCTCTTTTAGAGGATTTAGATGCATTGCCTTGGCCTGCTAGAGACCTTGTTGATTTGAAAAGGTATTGCCCTGCTATTGGGAATTATCTGAAATTACCAAATACCACAATAACTGGCTCAAGAGGATGTCCATATAGGTGCATATTTTGCCATATTACTATACTTCCTTCCTCTGCCCGCTATCGTAATCCTGTAAAAGTAGCAGATGAAATGGAGTTTTTAATAGATAAGTATAAAATTAAAGATTTTCTTTTTTGGGATAATGGGATTACTGATAACAAAAAATGGATTCTTGAGTTGTGTAGTGAAATTCGACAAAGAAAACTAGATGCAGTATGGTCTGGAAATTCTAGAGTCGGTGCGGTAAATTTTGAAATTTTAAGAGAAATGAAAAAAGCTGGGTGCTGGAGACTTCTGTATGGGATTGAATCTGGTGTGCAGAAAAATATGGACATTTTGAGAAAAGGACAAACCATACAGCAAGTTCGAGAGGGAGTTGCTGCTACTCATAAAGCTGATATTGCTAGTTTTGGCTCTTTCATCTTTGGGATTCCTGGAGAAACTTTTAAAGAGGGATTGCAAACTATTGATTTTGCGATAAAACTTGATCTTGATTTTGCAAAGTTTAATACAATGGGTATACATCCGGGAACTTTACTTGAAAGAAACTTTGAGGAGCATGGCGTTATAACCTCTTTTATTGCAGCCCAAACCCAAGAGCTTGGAGGGTTTATTCCTTATACAATGAATGAAAGAGAATTGGAAAAACTAATACCTATCGCGCATAAAAAGTTTTATCTCCGAGGAAAATATATTTTAAAAAGATTAATGAAAACACAAAATATTGATAGTTTACACCAAAATGTTAGAGGAGGTTTGGCATTTATCCAATCTTAAAATGTTTGTTAAAGAACTAGATCTTGAGATAAAGGAAGCAAGACATATCCATCCAGTGCACAGGAATAGCATTTTTCTTGCACAATATATAGCGCAAAAGCATTTCAAAAATGTATTAGAAATAGGCACAGGGACAGGAATTATTGCTTTACACTTAGCAAAGAAAGGGAGTAAAGTTACTGCAACAGACATTCGTGAAGATGTTGTTAAAGCGGCATGCAATAATGGAAGATTAAACAATGTTCATGTTAATTTTGTTGTTTCTGACTTATATAAAAATGTGAAAGGTAAATATGATTGTGTTATATTCATTCCTCCCTATTTTACTTCTAGTTCATTTAGCTCTTTTGCGTTTCTATTTGAGAAATGTCTTCCATGGTTCTTAGAAACTCGAATTTCTTATCTGTTAGACATATTTTTCCTTAAAGGAAAACCATCCTATCCAAGAAGAGAATTATTAAAACGTTTTCTAGAAGAAACACCTTCTTATCTTTCGCGTGATGGATGTATTTTTTTGAGCGTATTTAAGAGTGACATTCCGTTTTTAAAACTATTTTCTTCTTTTAGCTATGAAAGGATTTCATTACCTTTTTTTAGCAATATTATTATATTTAAGATTACGCCGTTAACTAGGCTAAATACATAAAAGTCTATCTGTTTTAATAGACCTATGGGGATTAAAAGATTTTTTCGAGAGCACGGTATTATCTTACTGCTCTTTCTTATTGTAAGCATAATCTATACCTTACCTTTGTTTATGCACTTTTCTTCTCTTGGAATATTAGACTGGGATCTATGGATGTTTTACAATGAGGCTGCTAGGAAAAGTATATTAGAATTTAAGCAGATTCCTCTTTGGAATCCTTACTATTGTGGGGGGAATATTCTTCTGGCACATCCGGAATCTCAGATATTTTCTCTTGTTTTTCTCTTTGTTTTAATCTTTGGCACACTTGTGGGAATTAAAATTGCTGTTTTGATACATTTATTTATTGGTTTACTTGGAATGTACTTTTTAGCCAGGTATTTTAAATTGCCACTGTTTGCTGCTATTGCGGCTGCATTTGTCTATATGTTGAGTGCCCCTTTTTCCATGAGAGTTGGAATTGGGCATTTTAGTTATCTAGCTTTAGGATTTTATCCTCTTGCTTTCCTTTTCTTCCTTAAAGCTAGACATCAATGGAAATATGCAATTGCTTCTTCAGCCTTACTTGCTTTGGCGTTCTTTACTGGCGCTGTTTACGAACTTTTTTTCTTTATATTTTTTATTCTTCTGTACAGTATACTAAAAAGTTTATCTGAAAAGAATGCGCGCTACCTCTTTATTGCTCTCTTTATTTATCTTGTGTTCTTTCTGATCGCTTCGATTAAATTAGTTCCGCTTCTTGATTTTGTTAATGATAATCCACGTGCTGCTTCATTTAGTGTAGAGGAAGGAACTTCTGTTTCTGATCTTTTTGACTATGTAACTAAGTCAATATCAGTAAATAGATATTATGATACTGAGAACCCTGCTCCACCTGATGCTCCTCGGTGGTGGGAAGGAATGTTGGGGTTAGGAGCAATTACTTTTATATTCCTTGTTCTTGGCTTATTTGCCTGCTGGAAAAAAGATAAAGTATTTATTTTTACTACAGCTTTTTTTATTGCCCTTTCCCTTGGAAACTACTTTCCAATAAACTTGTGGAAGCTCATTCACTATTTTCCTCCTTTTAGTTCTTTTTATGTTATTAGCAGGACTCATATCATTCTTCTTTTTTGTTTTTCTTTGCTTGTAGGATTTGGATTTTCTTTGATTCTAGATAGATTTACTCCAAAAAAATTTCATACAGCTACTGCTATAATCTTGCTTAGTATTTTAGGAGGAAGCTTATGGCTTATGAATCAACCCCTCTTATCTGATGCTGTAGGTTTAGAAATTCCTTCTTTGAACTATTCCCCTTTTTTTTATCAGACTGTTAATGTAACGAAATATAATGGCATTTCTTCAAGCAGCCATTACCTCACTATTTTGGAAAATAAGGGAGACTTAACCTGTTTTGAGCAGATTCGCGGAGAAACTTCAGTTTCGGCAATCCCCAGAGAATTTTCTTCCTATAAAGGAGAAGCTTACCTTTCTTCTGGAGAAAATACAAAATATGTATATTTTTCTCCTCGGAAAATTATAATTGAGACAAATACTTCTGTTGAGGATGTACTTGTTCTTAATCAGAATTATGCCAATGGTTGGAGATCTTCTGTTGGAAAGCCTTTCAATTACAATGGGCTACTTGCTGTTCATGTTTCTCCTGGATTCAGTAGAGTAGAATTTTCTTATTTTTCAGAAAGATTTCTTGTGGGAGCTATTCTGTCCTTTGTTTCTCTTTTATTGATTGTCTTATTTATAATTGGATGGAAAAGGAAAATGCTTTTCTTGTTTATGCTGATTTGCGTTTTTTTTACGTTTTTTTATATCTACGGAATTCAGAAACATGCTGCAGTTCCTTCTTTTTATGAGACTTTAAAAAACGATAATAACAATTATGCGATTATTGAACTTCCTCTTACTACCCCCCTTCCAAGAGCGTTTCTCTTTTACAACGAATTTCATGGCAAGGAAGTTTTATGGCACCATAATAGCCAAAAATTAACTTACAAATTATTTTTGATAAAAAAAATTTTCTTTGCAGACGATGCTATAGATTCCAAGCAAGCTGGAGATATTCTTAATCAAGATACTAATAAAGATACCTTTTCTATTCTTAACTATTATAATGTAAAAAAAATTATCTTTCACAAAAAATGGTATGGCTCTCATATAGACTGGTTGATTTTTTCCGGACCTGCTTCTCCTTATAACTATAGCAAGTATAAGGATTGGTATGGTAATGAGCATTATAATAAGACTAAAGCCTTCCTTGATAGTTCTTTTCAGCAGATCTATGAGGATGAAGATGTTATTGTGTATAATGTTCCTGAAAATAATAATCGAGAATCGTTTATGATTATGGGTGATGGATGGTCTTGGCAAGAAACGGATTTTGATGGAAAAACATTTAACTGGATGGGGAAAAAGACTTCATTAAATATTATTGCATTTGATTCTAATAAAAAAATGTTACAGATTGCAACCAAATACACTTTTAATGGAAATAGAACCCTTCAGGTGTATCATGATGGTGAACCTGTTTATTCAACTATTGTAATTGGAAAGCAGGGATTATCTGTTCCTCTTATTCTTCACAAAGGAGAAAACCTTATCGAATTAAGGAGTAAGGAAGGATGCGATAAACCTTCTTCTGTTTCAGAGAGCAGAGATAAAAGATGTTTGAGTCTTGCCATTATGGATATTAGGTTAACATAAGTTTTAAATATACACAATTAGCTATGAATTCGAGCTTTATGAAATTTAGAGAGATTGCGTTATTGCTTGGGGTAATTGTCTTTCTTTTTGTTATAGGGGAAGTAATAACTAGAGGGGTTTTATATTTTGATAAAGAGAATTTAGAATCTCTGAACTCCTACAATAATAATATTGAAGGTTCAAATAATGAACTTTCTCTTATAGACCTAATTAGGTTAAGTAGAAATAATAGGATAGTCTATGAGCTTAAACCTAATGTAAGCGGGGTTTATATTAATGCAGATGTTAAAATTAATTCTAAGGGGTTAAGAGATTATGAGTATTCTGTTGCTAAACTAGATAATGATTTTAGAATTGTTGGGATCGGAGATTCAATAATGTTTGGTCAAGGCATTAATATAGAGGACACTTTTTTAAAGGTTTTAGAAAGAAAACTTAATGAAGATTCTTCAGTAAAATATGAAGTAATTAATTTTGCAGTACCCGGTTATAATGCTGCTATGGAGGTTGAGACATTAAAACAAAGAGCTTTAAAGTATAATCCGGATTTGATTATTTTAAGCTCTGTCAGCAATGATTTAGCTCTACCTAACTTTGTAAAGAGTAAATCTGAAATAAGCAGAATGGATAAATCTTATTTTTATGACTTTATTGTTTATAGGTTTCGCTTAGTATTAAAGGACGAGCTTAGACCAAAGTTGGTCACTGCTAGACTTGTAGGAGCCCCATATAAGGTAGATAAGGATGGTAATTTCTATGAATATGAATCTGAATTAACAAGAGTGCCATTTGAATACAGAGGCCTAGTTGGATGGGATGCTGTAAATAAATCTTTTAAAGAGCTACATGATTATGCTTCTCAGAATAGTATAAAAGTAGTTGTTCTTTTGGATTATAATGATGATGAGCCTATGGAAGAATACTCTAGGACTAAGAATTATACAGCTTATTTGGAAAACTCAGGGTATAATCATGAGATTGAAAAACTTTCAGAAATGTATGGCTTTTATTGGGTAGACCCTGTTTTTAGCGTTTCAGATTACATGAATGAAAATAACATCACTTCATTTTCTGATCTAACTATTTCTGGAGAAGGTCATCCTAATGAAATGTATCATCGGGCTATTGGAGACCAGCTCTTTTATTTTTTGAGTGAGAATAATCTAATTTGATTATCTACTCATATTATTCTTACTTCCTAAGATAGTTTTTTAAGTTTGTATGTTTCGTTGAGTAGTATGTTCACGCGTCAAGAACTTTCTTTGCTTAAAGAGCTTACTATTCGTGAGTTTAAGCTGAGATATCAAAATTCTGTATTAGGTTTTTTCTGGTCTTTACTCAAGCCTCTTGCATTGTTTCTTACGTTTTATATTGTTTTTCAGTATTTTTTAAAAATTAATGTGCCTGATTATGCATTCTTTCTTTTGATTGGAATCTTGTTGTGGAATTTCTTTTCAGAAAGCACTACTGCTGGATTATATGGGCTTGTTTCAAAAAGCAACATTATTAAAAAAACATATTTTAAATATGAATTATGCATTATTGGTGCTTGTCTTACTGCATTCCTTTCCTTACTGCTGAACTTTCTGGTGTTCCTCATATTTCTTTTTATTATCAAAGGATTCCCTGGCCTTTCGTTATTTTACCTCCCCCTACTATTTCTTGAGTTTTTTTTTATTTCTCTCGGATTATCTTTTTTTCTCGCACCCCTATTTGTTAGATATCGTGATATTGGGCACATCTGGGAGATTATGATGCAGGTTGTGTTTTGGATTACTCCTGTAGCCTATCCTATATCATTTATTCCTGAACGCTATCTTCCTTATTATCTTTTTAATCCTTTAGCCAATATAGTTGTGCATGCCCGCGATAGTCTTTTGCAGGCGCAATTCCCCACTTTTTTTTCTGGTTTCGTAAGTTTTATATTAGCTATGAGTATTTTGTTGCTTGGGTATCTTTTCTACAATATCAAAAAAAAGTCTATAGCTGAACACCTATGATAGAAGTCAAAAATCTTTGGAAGTCTTTCCGAATTTTTCGTGAAAGAAAGCATTTAACTCTTCTTCATGAAATAAGTGAGGCATTTACCCCGCAAAGATATGAGGAATTCTGGGCACTTCAAAATATTAATTTTCACGTTTCTGAAGGTGAATTTTTTGGGATTATCGGGGAGAATGGTTCTGGAAAAACGACTCTTTTAAAACTCATTGCAAAAATATTAAACCCGACCTATGGAAGCATTACTGTAAACGGGAAAGTTGTTCCGTTCCTTGAGCTTGGTCTTGGATTTCATGATGAAATGAGTGGCAGGGAAAATGTAATGCTATATAGCCAGCTTTTGGGAATGAGCAAATCTGAAATCAAAAATAACATGGAGGAGATTACTGAATTTTCCGGATTAGGAGATTTTATTGATTCTAAACTTAATACGTATTCTTCCGGGATGAAGGTAAGGCTTGCTTTTTCCACAGCTATTCAAACCAATCCTGATGTGCTATTGGTGGATGAGGTTCTGGCTGTGGGGGACTTGAAATTCCAAAGGAAATGCTTTGATGTATTTAGGGAGTTTAAAGACAAGAAGAAAACGATTCTTTTTGTTTCACATGACCTTTACGCAATTAAGAAATTTTGTGATAGAGCGATGCTTCTTCAACAAGGAAAGCAGGTTGTAGTCGGTTATCCTGACTTTATCATTGATAAATATTTTTATAGCACTTTACAAGAATCTTCTTCTACTCATGAAAAACAAGCCTTGAAGGGAAAAATTGTTGAATTCCAAAAAAAAAACAAAATGCCAGATTTTGCAAGGATTGAAGATTTGAAAAAAATAACTGGCATTCGCTGGGGAACTCGCGAAATTGAGATCACTAAAGTTGAGCTGTTTGATAAATTCGGCAAAAAAATATCTGTTTTTGCTACAGGAGATTCGATGAAAATAAGAATTCATTATAGGAAACATCAAGAGGTAAAGAATCCTGTTTTTGGTATTGGTATCTTTTATCAGAATGGAACACATTGTTTTGGCACCAATACGGAAGTTGAAGATTATGCAGTATCCAGTATTCCTGAAAAAGGGTACATTGACTGCATTATACCTAGGTTAAGCATGTGGGAGGGGACTTTTTATTTAAATGTCATGGTGCATGATGATAAACACTATCACTATGATTGGCATAATAAAATGTATATGTTTAATGTTATAAAACCTAATAATTATGAGCAAGGACTGTATAATCTAGGATGCATATGGAAACTTTCAAAGTAGAAAATCCTTATTGGATGGTGTATTTCCCAACAGACGCATGTAATTATAAATGCAAACACTGTTATCTTGAAAATATTCCTGAAAAAGATGAAATGAGCTATGAAGAAGTTATAAAGATTTTTTCTTCTTCTGCATCACTTAAGCATACTAGAATTGGAATTTCTGGCGGTGAGCCCTTTTTAAGAAAAGACATTGTGAAGATTCTTGTCGAATTATTAAATTTAGGATATAAACTTGAGATTACTACAAATGGTGCTTTCCCTGAACGCATTAAAGAATTTTTGCTTAAAGCAGAAGATCCTTCAAGAGTGGATATTGCAATTTCTATTGATGGATTAAAAGAAGTTCATGATAACATCAGAGGGGATGGAGCATTTGAGAAAGCGATAAAGAGTTTAAAGATTGTGAAGGAATGTGAAGTGCGTCTTTTTCAAGTAAATACTGTAATTCAAAAGACTAATTTTCATCAACTTGAAGAGATTCGTGCTTATTTTGCCGATCTTGGTGTAAGGTATCATTTTTTTATTCCTCTATTGAGCACCTCAAATAAAAGAGTAGCTTATACCGATGCAGAAATAGAAAAAGCTCTACCTTATATACACTACAAGTTTGATATAAAATATTTGCTTACAAAAGGAGGCTTTCGAATACAAGATTGTCATGCTGGACAAACTACTTGCTTTATGGATCCTACTGGAAAAGTTTATTCTTGCATGACTGGGCAGAGATTTTTCTTTCCAAAGAAAGATTATTTTATGGGGGATATTCGAAAATGGAATTATCGATTTGATGATCTTTGGACTTCAGGAGAGGCAGAGAGATCAAGAAAAGACGTCAAGAAATGCGAAGGGTGCTATAATGCTTGTGAAGTTCATCGTGAAAAAAGCTTTTATTTTCTTGATGATAATATTGACTGGGATGAGGTGAGAAAAATATGGGGGAGTTTATAGAGAAAAATAATCCAAAAATTGATGTATTAGAACTTGAATCACAAATAAAAGAGAATATGCATAAACGCAAAGAGCAAGTTGATGGGTATGGTAAGGCTCCTGCGGAATTCCAACTACCCTCTTCTTCAATCCCCCCTAATCTCTATTCAATGGCAAATATCCATATTCCAAGGGTAATTACTTCACATCATCCTGTTGTTGGCCAAGCATTAGTGAAAATTCGACAATTATTTGAGGAAGAGATGAGGCTATCTCTGGGACCTGTTGTTCAAAAGCAGATTAGTTTTAATAGGAAACTTATTGAATATATGACTAATGAATTCCAGGGATGTCATGAATTTGACCTCCACCTTCGGGAACGTATTGAGAGATTAGAGAGACTCTTTGATGAATCTAATATTCAGATTAATCAAAATGTTAAAGAGATTTTTCGCATTGAACGTAAGCTCAGGGGGCAAAAGTGAATATTGACCAAATCACCCCCTGTATAACTAAAAAAGGTGATGCTATTAGTAATTACACTCTTGAAATCCGTGAGCTTCTTATTAAAAGTGGATTTGATTCTCAGATTTATGTCGAGCATAGCGACTTCGGCATTTCCTCATTTATTAAAAATTACAGGAGCTGCAAGCCAAAAAAAGATGATATTGTTATTTTCCATGCTTCTGTAGGGAGCTCCTTGACTGAGTTCTTTAGGAATCTCTCCTGTAAGAAGGTTATGATTTACCATAATTTTACCCCTGCATATTTTTTCTATGGGATTAATGAGCAGATTGCAGTGATGCTGGAGAACTACCCTCAAGAGATCTATACATTGGTTGGACAGGTAGATTTAGTGCTATGTGATTCGGAATTTAATAGGCGAGAAATTGAGAATATTGGTTTTGCTCATGCTCTGGAAAGTCCTATCTTTCTAGACTTTAATAGGCTGAAAAAAGCTAATCCTGAACTACTTGAAAAATTCCAAGATGGCCTTATCAATTTACTCCATGTAGGAAGAATTATTCCAAATAAAAAAATTGAAGATATTATTAGAATATTCTATTATTACAAGCAGTTTATTAATCCAAAATCGCGCTTGTTTCTCATAGGACAAATATCTGATGATGCCAAAGAGTATTACTTTTCTCTAAAAAGGTATATTGATGAACTTCAGTTGAAAGAGGTGTATTTTACTAATGGTGTTCCTGATGCAGACTTAGCAGCATATTACCAAGCTGCACATATATATCTGACAATGAGTGAGCATGAAGGGATGTGCCTGCCTTTATTGGAAGCTATGTATTGTGGTGTTCCTGTTATTGGCCATCATGCAGCTGCTGTTCCTTTTACTCTTAGAAATGCTGGTATTTTAGTAAAAGAAAAAAACACCCAATATATTGCTGAGCTTATTGATATTATCCTTAATGATAAGAAGCTTCGGCAGAAAATTCTTGCTTCTCAAAAGGAAAGGTTGACTTATTTTTATCCTGAAAGGTTAAAGAAAGAATTTTTAGGACATATTCTTAACTTGAAGAAAGCTTCAAATGCAGAGAGAACTAAAAATAGTGATTTTCCTCTTCGTTACCTTCTAAAACATTCTTTTAACCTCAAGCAAGATATTCAAGTACCTGACAGCTACTCTTACTTATTTCAGCATCCTGAATCTCTAAGTGAAATAAAAATACTTTACATACAACCAAAAGGAGTCGGAGACATTATAATGTCTACGCCGATAATTAGAGAATTAAAAAGAAAATATCCTTTTGCTAAAATAGATTTTGCTGCAGATGATTTCTGTAAGGATATAGTTGGCGGGAACCCTTATATAAATAATGTTTATTCTTTTGGTAATCTTCCAAACCTGCAGGGATATGTTACTGTATTAAGACCGTATCTAAAAACGCAGTACATGATAAATTGGCAAGACACAGGGATGCATATTGTTGATTTATATGCCTCTTTATGTGGTGTTAAACTAGACAGTTATAAGACAGAAATATTCCCTATAGAGGCAAATTTAAAAGATTATGGTATAAATGAAAAAGAGGATTATATATGCCTACATACAGAAAGTTCATTGAAGTACAAGGATTGGCCTCACTTTAGAGAGCTTATACATAAATTGAAAGACATTTTTAATATTGTAGTTATAGATGAGCAACAACATAACTATGAAAACACTATTCAACTGCCCAAAGATATAGGCTTAAGAAAAAAAGCCTATGTGGTGAGCAAAAGTAAGATGCTTATAGGCGTGGATTCTATGGGCATTCATATGTCCTCTGCATTTAATGTACCCACTATAGCCTTGTACGGGAATACACTTCCTGAGCTCTGTAAGCCTTTATCTAATAAAAATTTGATAACTATCAAACCAGAGAAAAGATGCACTGATGGATGGCACCACTATTGTAAAGAAGGTAAATATTGCATAAGCAATATAACAGTAGATGATATATTAAAAAAAGTTGATGAGGTTATGGTAAAATGCAAGGTATCCTAAACAAAATTTTAGATAATGATGAGATAGCAAGGAAATCAGATGAATTAAAAAAACAGGGCAAAATCGTTATTATGGTAAATGGGGTTTTTGATTTGTTGCATGTGGGGCATGTTAGCTTTTTAAAATCTGCTAGGGAGAAGGGAGATGTGCTGTTTGTTGCCATTAATACTGATGCTTCTGTGAAAACTTATAAAGGTGAAGATAAGCCGATTATTCCTGAGCGAGAAAGAGCCTTGATTCTTGCTTCTTTGTTTTTTGTTGATTATGTTACCTTATTTGAAGAGAGCAAGGCCTTACGAATTATTGAGGAAATTAATCCCGATGTTTTAGTTAAAGGTATAAGACCTGATCCAGAGAGATTAAAAGAAGAAATAGCCTTGATGGAAATGTTGGGTGGGAAGGTTGAACATATCCATAATCAGGTAACAACTTCAACAGGCCAGATTATTAACAAAATAAGAGGTTAAATAATTAATCATGCATTTTTGTTTGGTGCATGAAGGATATACCTGCATAGGCTCGATAAGGTTTTCTAATCTTGAATTTGTTAATTTAATTTTTATAGGAAACTATAAAAAAAGATGGATATCTATGTACATATGCCTTTCAGATATTATTTCTATTATGCGTTGGGAAAATGTAAAAAAACCTTAATAATAGGCTTTCAACTTTTTCATAAGATGCGTATAGCTTTTGCCTTTCTCATGAACAGCATTCTTCTTGGTATTGCATATTTTTCTGTGTTGGGTTTAACTTCGCTGATTGCGCGAATAGCCCAAAAAAAATTTTTAGATACACGCATTTTAAAGGATAATCACACCTATTGGACTAATATCGAATTACAAGATAAGTCTCTTGAGAGTTTCCAGAGGATGTTTTGAGGAAAAAATGTACATCTTGGGGATTAGCTGCTATTTTCACGATGCTTCTGCAGCCTTACTAAAAGATGGTGTTATTGTTGCTGCTGCTGAAGAAGAAAGGTTCACGAGAAAGAAGCACGATGCTTCATTTCCGATGCATGCCATTAATTATTGTCTACAAAGCCAAAACATTACTGTTCATGATCTTACTTATATTGGGTTCTATGAAAAGCCCCTTCTCAAATTTGAGAGATTACTTTCCCAGCATCTCCATGCGTTTCCGTGGAGTTTTAAGACCTTTCTTCAATCTATGCCTTCATGGCTTCATGAGAAGTTGAATATTACTCGTGCAATTCGGAAGCAATTAAAGTACAGTGGGGATATTTTATTTATTGAACACCATCTTGCACATGCTGCAAGCGCCTTCCTTTTAAGCCCCTTTAAGAAGGCTGCGATTGTTACCATTGATGGTGTCGGAAGCTGGACTACTACCTCTTATGGCATTGGAAATGAAACCAAGATTCATCTTATGAAAGTTCTTCCTTTCCCTCATTCTCTGGGTTTGTTGTATTCAACACTTACCGCATATCTTGGATTTGATGTTAACGATGGAGAGTACAAGGTCATGGGATTAAGTGCATATGGATTATCTGATAAGAATAAAAATATATTCTATGAAAAACTCAAAAATGCGATTGACATCAAAGATGATGGAAGCTATCATCTGGACATGAGCTACTTTCAGTATCACTACTCTGACCGGATGCCTTCACAAAAACTCTGTAAACTCCTTGGTGGACCTGCAAGAAACACTGATGAGCGAATCACGCAAAGACACAAAGATATTGCTGCCGCTGCACAGATGATTACTGAGGATGTTGTGATGAAAATCCTACATCATTTACACACATCTACAGAATGTGAGGCGGTTGTTCTTGGCGGAGGAGTAGCATTGAATAGTGTTTGTAATGGGAAAATCCTTAAAAAAAACCTCTTCAAAAAAATATGGATTCCTCCTGCACCTGGAGATAGTGGGGCCAGCATTGGTGCTGCTGCCTACATTTACCATTCTATTCTTGGACATCGGCGAGTTTCTTCTCTCCGCCATGCTTTCCTTGGACCTGGTTATTCCCGCAAAGCCATCAAGAATCTCCTTGAAAAACAAAGAATTACATTTCGTGAATTTAAAAATGTACGGGAACTTGTGAACCATGTGGCGACCTTGATTTATAAAGATAATGTTGTTGGATGGTTTCAAGGGCGAATGGAGATTGGTCCTCGGGCATTAGGAAACAGAAGCATCTTGGCAAATCCCTGCAATCCCCATATGAAGACCCTTTTAAATCATCGCGTTAAGCACCGTGAATCTTTTCGACCCTTTGCTCCTGCAGTTTGCATGGAAGATGCATCACATTATTTTCACAGTGATTCTCCGTTACCTCCCTCGACAGATTTCATGGCATTTGTTTATCCCGCTCAGAAAAAGTGGCGTGGAAAGATTCCAGCGGTTTTGCATGTTGATGGTTCAGGGAGATTGCAGAGTGTAAGAAGGGAATACAATCCTCTTTTTTACAACCTTATTCGCTCCTTTGAAAATATTTCCGGATTTCCTCTGCTTTTAAATACATCTTTTAATGTTAGCGGCGAACCGCTTGTTTGCAGCCCTTCTGATGCTCTTCAATGCTTTCAGCGCACAAAAATAGATTACCTTATCATTGATCGATTTTTAATTGGAAAGAAAGATAATCTTTATAAGAGAAAACATGTCTGAAAACTTATGACCAATCATTCTCTGTTTATTGAGCTGTGGTATTTTCTGAGTGTAAGAAAAAAATGGTGGCTCCTTCCCATTATTCTTCTGCTTTTTTTATTAGGAATACTCATCATTCTTGGTCAGAGCAGTGCAGTATCTCCTTTTATTTATGCTCTCTTTTGAGTATTTTAGTACGTTTTATTTTCTTGGGAGTGCCTCGAAATCTGCTTCTTCTTCAGGTAACTGCAAGGAGCTACAAGATGTGCAGGTTACATAAGAATTAAATAGTTTTATTATTTTTTAAATTTATGAAAATCTATCTTACTTTTGATGTTGAGGAATGGATGCTTCCTGAAGATTATCACGTAGAGAGCAAGCATAATGACAACCTTGAATTTGCAGAAAAGGGATGCCAAAAACTACTTGAAATTTTGGATAGAAATGAAATCCGATCGACATTTTTTGTTACAGGATATCTTGCTGAACAAAAACCAAGGCTTGTGAGGGAAATTCATTATTATGGGCATGAGATTGCTTCACATGGATACAAGCATGTTAGTTTATCCTCTTTAGAAAATGGAGAAATCCAAAAAAGCTTAACAAACTCAAAAAGAATTTTGTCGAAGATTACGAGAAGCCCCATTCACGGATTTCGAGCACCAAATTTTTCTTTCTGTTCTGAATTTTTTCAACTTCTCTTGGATTCAGGATATACGTATGATAGCTCTGTTCATCCTGCAATTGTTCCAGGATATTATTATAATTTTAAAGAGCCTTTAGAACACTACAGGCCTTTAAAAGATAAACCTCTTCTTGAGATTCCACCATCTGTATTTCCCGGGATAAGAATGCCTATATCGTGGATATGGATGAGGAATCTAGGAAACTGGATAGCAAGATATGGTGTTAGAGCAAATATTAAGAAAAGAGATGTTATACTATACTTCCACACATGGGAATTTGTAGAGATGCCCAAAGTAAAAGGTGTGCCTTTTTACATAAGTAGAAATACTGGAAGCTCTTTCTTGCAGAGATTAGATAAATTTATAAAAGAATTTAAAGATATTGAGTTTGGGAAGTTAGAAGAAGCTGCAAAATGAAAATTCCCTCTGCTAAAATATATTTTCCGGAAGATGATGTTGGATTAATTTTAAAAGAAATTGAAAGAGTTCTTATATCTGGTAATTTAACTTTGGGTGGAAAAGGATATAAATTTGAAGATATTTTTAAAGAATACAATAAGAATAAGTTTGCAATTGCAACAAGCAGCGGTGCTTCTGCGCTAGAGATAATACTGAGATGTATTAATGTTGAAAATTCTAATGTTGTTGTTCCTGTTAATACTTCTGCGGATACGCCTTTAGCGGTCCTTCATGCAGGAGGCAGTATTAGATTTATTGATTGTGATGAAACTTTTTGCCTAAATTCGGAACAATTAAATGAAAAAATTACAAAAGAAACAAAGGCTGTAATAATAGTACATATTGGGGGCATAATACACCATAAAATTAACGAGATTGTGAAGATTTGCAAAGATAGGAATGTGATCCTTATTGAGGATGCTGCGCACGCCCATGGCTCTTCAATTCAAGGAAAAAAAGCGGGAGGTTTTGGCAAGGCTGCATCATTTTCTTTTTACCCCACTAAGGTTATCACTTCTGGTGAGGGGGGCATTATTGTAACAGATAATAAAATGATTGAGCAAAAGGCAAGGATATTGAGAGACAGAGGCAAACCTGTATTTAACTCTGCTATTAGCATAGATAAGGGATCTAGCTGGAGAATGAGCGAGATAAATGCTATTTTGGGAATATTCCAGTTGAAAAGATTAGAAGAGTTTATAGAAAAGAGAAGGGAAATTGCCAAGATTTATGATAAGAATTTAAAGGGGATTGGCATTACTCCTTTAGAGATAAAAAAGTCCAAGACAAACTATTATAAGTATATTGCAATGTTAGACAAAAACATAGATAAGATACGGCTGAAAGAGGAATTAAAGAAAAGAGAAATTAGCCTTAGCGGAGAGGTTTATTCTGTACCATGCCATTTACAGCCAGTTTTTAACTATTTAGGATATAAGCAAGGAGCTTTCCCTATTGCAGAAAATTTATGCAACAGGCATATATGCTTACCCATATTTCCTACACTTAAGAGAGAGGAAGTTGATTATGTGATATCTTCATTTGAAGAGATTTTAAAATGGATATAACTATAGTTGGCGGATCTGGATTTATTGGAAGCCATTTAGCAGACAGGCTAATATTAGACGGGCATAGTGTAAAGATAATAGATATAGCTAAGCCCTATCAAAAAGATATTTTTTACAGCAATACAAATATTCTAGATTTCGAAAGGCTGAAAAAAGAGATTAAAGGAAGTGATGTGGTTTATCATTTAGCTGCTTACCCTGACGTAAATAATGCATTCAGTGCACCATTAGATTTTATGAACACTAATGTTAATGGCACATTAAACATATTGGAGGCTGCAAGGACAAATGATGTTAAAAGACTTATATTTGCAAGCTCTGTCTGGGTTTATTCTGCTGCTGATGGAGAAAATGTTTCTGAAGATACTGAAATAGATCCCCTAAATGCAAATCATTTTTATGCACTGAGCAAAATATTGTCTGAGGCATATATTAGGAAATATTATGAATTCTACAAGCAGGAGTTTACTATTTTAAGATATGGAGTTACATATGGTGCAAGAGCGAAACCAAACGGTCTTGTTCCAAATTTTGTAAAGAAAATTATCAATGATGAGAATATCACAATTTTTGGTGATGGAAAAAATGCAAGAAGTTTGGTTTTTATAAATGACCTTGTAGAAGGAAATATTGCGGCATTAAACAAAATTGCTAGGAATAAAACATACAACCTCGATGGTGTTAAGCCTGTGAATATCGTTGACTTTATTAAAATTTTAGAGAAGATATTTAATAAAAAGATTAACGTTTTGCATGAAGAGGCAAGAAAAGGTGATTATGAAGGAAAGGTTGTGTCTATTGAGAAAGCTAATGAAGAGCTTCAATGGCATCCTAGAATATCTCTAGAAAATGGAATAAAAGAATATATTAAGTCACTAAGATGATAAGCTTTGTTCTGCCTGTTTATAATTCCAGTCTTATAATAAAAGAAAATGTTGAGATATTAAAGAAATTCCTTTATGAACATAAGATAAAGAATTATGAAATAGTTATCATTAATGATGGCTCCATTGATGATACTGCAGCTATAGCTAAATCATTAGATGATGTGAAGCTTGTTGAATATGAAAAAAACGTTGGAAAGAGTTATGCCTTAAAGTATTCTTCTAATTTTGTTAAAGGAGAATATGTAATTTTTATGGATGTGGATTTACCCAGCCAAATGGATCTAACTGCTATTAAAAATATTATTGCTGAATTAAAAAATTTTGATATAGTTATTGGATCTCGTTATTTGCCTGATTCACATGTTAAAAGAAAAAAATTTAGACTTTTTCTCAGTAAGATGTACAGAATAACTCTTGTGGTTTTATTTCCTAATTTAAAAATATCAGATACTGATTTTGGGATGAAGGGATTTAGAAAAAAAGAGTTTGTTATATTAAATGGATTAATACAAGATGATAGGTGGTCCTGGGATTTAGAGATGATTATTATTGCAAAAAAGAAAAACATGCAAATAAAAGAGATTCCTGTTGTGTGGGAAGAAGAAGGGGGATCCACGTTTGGAAATATAAATGGCCCATTAGATCAGCTTGCAAGTACCATAAAGCTTAGAATGATATATTAGGTTTGTAGATGTAATTGCCTTTTGAGTATATTTCTTCAAGAAATTTGCAATCAAGCTTATTTTTTGAAAACACGTACTTAATTTTGTATACCTTCATAATAGATTCTTTATTTGCACAATTTGTTTCATAAAATTCTTTGACCTTGTTCCAATTACCTCCTAATAAAGCAGATTGTGTCATTCCAATAACTTTGTGCTTTGTTATTGGATAAACTGCTGATGATTGCTGTAATGGAACTATTATTGTGGATTGTGGAAATTGTTTTAAGAATAATAAAGCTGCATAATCTTTATCATCAATGACATGATATAAAGGCTGATCCTTTTGATCATAGTAGTTATAGAATGCGGAAAAAGACACTAAGATTAAGAGTGTGATTATTACTATTTTATATTTTTTTACTGGCTCAAGTATAAAGAATAATCCTACTGCAGATAATGGAACCATAATGATTAGGCTGTAATAGATTATTCTTTGATAAGGAAATATTATAGAGAATTTAAGGTTGTTAAACAGGAATATTAAGGATGTTGTTAGTAACAGACCCATTACAAATAGCCTTAGTTTTTTATCTTTAAGCGAAGGATAAATTCCTATTAAGGCTAGTAAAAAAGGGATAATATTGTAAAAACTGGGCAAGAAATATACAAGTTCTATACTGCCCCATCCCTTTTCCACTATTAACCAATCTAAGACTAAGCTGAAGACGTTTGAACTTTCCTTAAAGCTTAACAATAAAAGTATTGCTGTTAAAATAACCGGGATTAACAAGGAAAATAATACTTTTTTGAGATCTTTATTTATGAATAATAGCAGTGATAATAATAGATAAATCAGGATAGCTGAGAGAGGATGGATAAAGAAGAGCATTGTGAATGTTAGCAGGGGCAACAAAAAACTTTTTTTCTCATCTTGCCATTTTAAAAAAAGCAATAAAGTCAAGAAAAAAATAGGTATTGCCAGAGTTAATGGGGTAAAAAACCATAATCCTGTGAGATTAACATTACTTTTAAGGCTTGCAAAAAATAATATAGATAGGATAGAGATGTAAAAATTTTTTGTTATGTGGTACATTAATCTGAATAATATAAAAGAGGCTAGAACAGCAAATAGTGCTGGCAGAATTTGATAATAAAACATTGGGTTTATTGGAATGCTAAGAAGAATAGCTAGAAATATTGTAAATCCAGGCTCTAAGTTGGGATGATAGGGCTGGTCTGGCAAATATGGATTAAAGTTTAGGTTTTTGGATTCTAAGAAACCTATTGCTTTCCCTATGTGCTGGTATTCATCTGCATGCAAGGGATATTTGTAGGAAAAATGGGGGCTATATACTAAGAAAAAGACTAACAATAAAGAGCAGAGCAGTAGTAGTTTATGTAGTAACTTCATAATTTTCTTTATGTTCTTGGGTATATTAAGATTATTCTGTTGAGTTCTTTATTTTAGAAGAGTTTATATATAACTTACCTGTATAGATTTATAACTTATTAGTACATATTAAATATTATTATATAACTTATTTATACAGAATATTTAAAGAGAAATAACCTACATGCATAGAAAAAAAACGGAAAAATCCGGAAAAAATGAGGATTTTTCTAGTTACCAGAATACTAAAAAAGAGCTTGAAAAACTGAAAAAAGATTACAACATTACTTCTGAGGACATAGCTAAGTTTCAAAGACTTAAACAATTTTTTGATAAACAATTCTTTGAGCTTACAACTGATCTTGAAGAAAAGGATGAAAGCAAGGATGTCGTTGTTCCTGTTTCTGTGTTTTCTGAAAAATTAAGCTGTTTGGAGACTGTTGTCAAATATCTTAAGGAGAATCTTGGACTAAATTGCAAGGAAATTGCCTCTTTACTTAATAGAAGTGAAAAAACAATATATCAAGCTTATGCCTTTGCAAGAAAGAAGTTTTCTAAAAAATTTGTGGTTGAAATTTCAGAGTTTAACTTTCCTGCTACAATTCTGAGAGATAGGAAACTTGGGGTGCTGGAGATTATTGTCAAATTCCTGCATGAAAAATGTCATCTGAGCTTTGCAGAGATTGCTAGATTACTGCATAGGGATCCAAGAACAATCTGGACTACTTATTCGAGAGGTAAAAAGAAACATGCCTAGAGAGATAAATGTAAATGAATTTGAGAGAAGAAGAGAAAAGATAATTAGTGATATCTCTAGGTATAAAGAGCTTAGGCATGAATTTATTGGAAAATATAGGTATTATGACAATGAAGTTAATAGGCTACTTGATAAAAATTCTAGAGCATTATATGAAAACAGGATTAAAGAAATTAGCGGCAGATTAACAAGATTAAATGAAGAATTAAAAGAAATAAACAAGAAGATTAGTGCAGCTAATAAAGTTGAGGCAAAGAAAAATGCAATAAGATACTTTATTTTATTCTTGAGTATAGTTGGCTTGGTTGGTGTATTCATATTAGTTGAAAGAAATGAATTTGGAATTACTGGATTTGCTGTTGGAAGAGGAGAAATGAATGTGACGAAGAATGAATACCAACCTAGCTTCCTTATAGGAGGCAATGCTACTATAGAGCTTAAAAAAGGAGATCACATACCTAATGACTCGATGATTAATGTAAGCTTCTGGAATTACAGTAACTTCACCATCTTTGAGTATTTCCTATATGCTATGGATTATGACTGTGCTAATTCAACCATTGAGCAGTTCAATAATACTGAGAATACAACTACATCACCCTGGATTGGTGTTAGCGGCTATGGCTACAACTATAATAATACTGTTTGTGAAAGCGGAGATTATGGGGATGGGGGTAATCTTACAGTTGTATTGGACAAATTGTTCCCTCTTGGGGCAATGACTCCTAGCATGGGCGGACAATATATAATTATGATAAATCTGACTAATGGCTCTGAGAATAGTTGGGAGGTTGTGTCGAGCAGAACTCCTATAATTGTTGGGAATTGGCTTGAGATTAATATAACTAAACCTAGCCCTAATGAAAATATAACCAAGTCTAGTACATTCAACTTGAGCGTGGATGTGCAGTGTAAGGGTATTACTGGCGGAAATTGCAGAAATATTACTGGATTTGCAAGATATAATGGAACTAGTGCAATTCCTAACATGATAATAAATGTGACTGCATTAGGTCCTGCATTCTCTACAAATACTAAAGGTCAATCTTGCAGCAATGTTAATATTGCAACTGGTCAGAATTGTACTCTAAGCTGGATTATTAATGCCACTGGAAATTCTAGCAGGTTTATGCTTGATGTTAACATTTCCAGCTCTGTTATTAATGTTACAAGCAATGAATCAACTGATGTTCTTGTATTCATAAATGAGCCTCCAGGAACTCCAAGCTTGCATAAGCCTAATGATAAAGATATAACCGCTTTGGATACTTTAACTGTGCAATTGAACTGGAGTAATGTTACGGATATCGAGAGAGATTATCCTCTTAGTTATTACTTAGAAGTATGGAATAATTCAGATGCAACTGGGTTTATGTATGCAAATGCTTCTATAACAGAGAGAACAAATGTAACCTCTGCTTTAGTAACATTCCCTAATGAGACCAATGATTATTTCTGGAGGGTATTGGCAAGTGATGCGTATGGAAGGAATAGCTCATTCTCTGCATTGAGAAATATCACTATACAGGTTAATAGAGCTCCTAGTGTTCCTGTATTACATAAACCGGATAATTTTAACATTAGTGAGCTAAACATGTTAACTTCTGCATTCAATTGGAGCAATTCTAGTGATCCTGAGGGAGATGCTATTACATATTATCTAGAGGTTTGGAATAATTCAGCTGCAACTCAGTTCATGTATGCTAATGCAAGTATTACAGAAAGAGGGAATACAACTACTGCCAATGTTACATTCCCTAATCAGACTGGAGATTATTTCTGGAGGGTATTGGCAAGTGATGGAAGATTGAACAGTTCATTTACTGGATTAAGAAACTATAGTGTGCTGGTGAATAGATATCCAACAGCACCTCAGCTGAATGCTCCTTTAAATAATACCATAATGCCTGTTAACCAGCTTGAAATAAATTTGAACTGGAGCAACTCAAGCGATCCTGATGGAGACCAGATCACTTATTATTTAGAAATATGGAATAATTCAGATTTAACTGGATTTATGTATGCAAATGCTTCGGTTAGAGAAACTGCAAATGTGACTGTTGCAAATGTAACATTCCCTAATGAAACCAATGATTATTTCTGGAGAGTGTTGGCAAGTGATGGAAGATTGAACAGCTCATGGTCTGATTTATGGAATGTTACTATTAATGTAACTGCTACAACTGGAAATAGCATACCCCAAATCACTTTTGTTTCCGGTGTGCCTGCAGTAATTGCAACTGAGGCTGGAGTTACATATACTGAAATATCTTTTATTGTAAATGACACCGATGGAAGCTCTAACTTAAATGATAGTTCTGGGCAGGTGAGATTCATGAATAATAGTGTGCCTATTACAAGAATAAACTATACTTGTGCTAAGGTTAATAATCCTACTACATTTTCTGGTAACTATACATGCAGAGTGGACTTATGGTACTTTGATCAGCCTGTAAATTATACTATAAATGTTACTTTTGGAGATGTAAATGGGGCTAGAACGGAGAATTCGAGCACTCAGCTT
>JACQNJ010000033.1 GCA_016203115.1 Candidatus Woesearchaeota archaeon | reverse complement strand
TTGAGTTTATTATCAGCAGTGTTAAGAGAAGGTACGGAGATTATGTGAGATGCCATAAAATCTTCGGTCAAAGAGCAGAAGTATATTCAAGATTGATTCTCTACAATCTTGAATCTTTACCTCTCTTTGAGATTTTCACACGTGCCTCAAGTTTATTCAAATCATGAAGAGCTCTTTTTTCAAATTCAAGTTTATACATGATCACAATCCAAGAATTTTCCTGGCTTCTTCCTCTGTATAGAACTCTCCTTTCTTAATCCTTTCTCTTGCTGCTTTTATCTCAATAATTGTTTTTTGGCTAAGTTTAGGTTTTTTCTCCGCTACTTTTACTATATAGATAAGCTTCCTGACAAGCTCATCATAGCTCTCGGTTTTATACTGCCTAAATCTATCAAGCTCCATCTTTGTTATTTGGTTTATCCTAATAGTCGTTTCAGTTTCCATATACTTATGTATACAATTGTATATTTAAGTCTTTTGGTATCATCAATTAAATTTTTAAACACATACAAGTTTTAAAATGCATGAATAATGAAAGAGTTTTGGAAATTTTAAGAAAACTAAAAAAGGAATACACAATAAACAAGCCTTTCCTAAATTTCAAAACAGACTTTCAGTTACTAGTAGCAGTTATTCTCTCAGCACAATGTACAGATGCAAGAGTAAATCTAGTAACAACAAAATTATTCAGAAAAGTAAAACATCCAAAGGATATAATTAAATTATCACAGAAACAATTAGAAAAATATGTTTATTCAACTGGTTTTTATAAAAATAAATCAAAGAATATTAAAGCAACAGCAGGAATATTACAAAATAATTTTAATGGAAAAGTTCCTTCAACCATGGAAAAGCTTTTAACATTAAAAGGTGTTTCAAGAAAAACAGCAAACGTGGTTTTAGGTTATTTGTTCAACAAAAAAGACGCATTCCCTGTAGACACCCATATAAAACGTTTAGCAAACAGATTAAACCTGACAAGAAGCAGAAACCCAGCAATAATAGAGAAGGATTTAATAAAAGTCACGCCAAAAGATAAGGAATTCCTTTTCTCAACATTATTAATTGTTCATGGAAGAAAAATCTGCAAAGCAAGAAGTCCTCAATGCAAAAGCTGTGTTATAAGCAGCCTTTGCCCCTCGGCATTCACGTTTGAAAAAAGTTTATAAATACTAACATGCTTACAAAATAATATGAAAAAGAGGTACATCACATTAGAGGAAGCAGAAAACAACATCCCTAAAATTAAAGATTCTTTGCAAAAAATAAGGAGTTTAAGCGAAGCAATTGCAATTCTTCAGTCTATTGAAGTTAGTTATGACACAGAATTTGATGAAATATATTCAGAAACGAAAAACAATCAGGAATTTCACAAATTATCGACGGAATTGCACAGGGAGCTCCACAAATTAATAAAGTTAGGGTGCATAGTCAGGGACATTAATACAGGCTTAGTCGATTTCTTTTCAAAATTCGAAGGGCGCGATATATTCTTATGCTGGGAAATGGGTGAGGGAAGAATCTCCCATTGGCACGAAGTTACAGAAGGTTACGAGATGAGAAAGCCAATATTTGAGATGTATAATGAAGAGCTATAAATTTTCTGAAACAATAAGACCTGTTATTTTTGGTATGAATGATGCTTTAGTGTCAGAAGTAGCGCTGGTAGCAGGATTAAGCGGTGCATTTTTATCAAGTAATATAATCCTATTGGCAGGAATCACAGAAGCAGCAGCAGGGGCAATCTCTATGTCAGTAGGAACTTACATTTCATCAAAATCAAAAGTCGAGTATTACGAAGGGGAAATTAATGAAGAAAAAAAGAATATATTATTGAATGCAAAATTAGTAAGAAAAGAAATTGAAAAAATTTACAAAAGGAAAGGATTCAAGGGAAAAGCCCTCAAGAATATAGTCAGCATAATTTGCTCAAACAAAAAGCATTGCCTTAGAGAGCTGGTTGAAGGTGACCTTGGGTTGGTAAAGAAAAGGTTTGATAAGCCAAAAAAAGAGGCAGTAGCTATGGGTGTTTCATATGCCTTGTCTTCAATGTTTCCATTAATTCCTTTCTTTTTTATTTCATCCCAAGGAATGTTAACTCAAAAATTAGCTCTTATCCTGTCATTGCTTATAACCGCAACAGTTTTATTCTTTGCTGGTGTTTATAAAACAAAGTTTACAGGGAGAAGCTGGTTAAAAAGCGGTTTTGAGATGGTTGTTATAGGTTTAATAACCTCAGCAATAGGTTATCTTATTGGCAGTCTGATCTCCAGCATTTAAATGGTTAAATATTTTATTAGATTAAAAAGAACAGGATGCATAGGCGCTGTTTCATGCGAGGCAATGGCGCCAAAACATTGGAAATTGGCAAATGACGGTAAGATTGACTTAATAAGTTCTAAATTAATTGACAAAGAAAATGACATCTGGGAACTAGAAATAGAAGCAAAAGATCTAGAAAAAAATGTAGATGCTGCAAAAGCCTGCCCAGTTAATGTAATAGAAATTTATGATGAACAAGGAAATAAAATTGCTTAAAAATAAGTTTATAAGAATTTTTATTTTCTATAACCTATGGGGTTAGAAGATTTATTTTATGTTAGAGAAGCATTAGGCAAAGACGGGAAAGAATTTAGTATGTATAAGCTTAGGAGCATGTCTCCTGATGCAGATTCTCATTGGCATGAATTAGTGCAATCTAATAATGTAGACCACCTTGGAAAACCAGCTAATGATCCGCGTATTACCCCTCTTGGAAGAACTCTTAGAAGATACTGGTTAGATGAGATTCCAGAACTATATCATGTTCTTAGAAGACAAATGTCTCTTGTAGGGATAAGACCAAGAGATGAAAAAGCATGGTCTCTTTACCCTCCAAGCCATAGACAAAGAGCATTAAGATATTCTCCTGGTTTAATGGGAGTCCAATATTCAAGATTCAATAAATCACTGCAGGAATTAATAGAGGCAGAATCTCAATACTTAGACCAAAAAGAAAAGCATCCTTTATTGACAGATCTAAAATATTTTTTCTTGATATGGTATAATATAACCTTCAAAGGAATGCGAAGCAGATAATTACCAAGTAGGCATTCTATTAGCTTTCTTAAAAACATCATACAAAATATAGCAGCGGCCTGTAGCGTCTCTTATGGCATCTTCTCTTTTATACTGCACTCTCCAGCTTTCTAACCTATTTTTTTCCTCCTCAGAGCTTTCTTTCTTTCTATCTCTTTTTATGCCAAACATTTCCCCAAATCCATAAAAAATAGATTTGAAAATTCCGCTTCTCTTCACAGGCTCTTCTTCATCTTTTTCTTTTTTATCTTCTTTAAAAACTTCTCCAGCTTCTTTTAAATATTGCTTCAATTCATCGCCCAGGGCTTCCATAGCTCCAGTCAAGCTTCCCAAAATCTCTAAGTCTTCTTCTTCATTTAACTTTTCATAATTTGCAATATCCTTATCAGTCAATGTGTAAGACTGAATTTCTATAATGCTTTTTCCTGTATGGATGGCACCTCTCTGATACTCCTGTTGGTAGGCCATTTGAGGCATAGCAACATAAGTGAACCTAGCTCTTATGCAAGGATGGTAATCTCCCTTTGCAGGTCTTTTAGCTAGTAGCTCCAAATCAATTTGACTCGTGTCAAATCCAGCAACAATATTTGGATTTTTAGAGTTTTGATACATTTGTAGTCTTGAAATATTCTTGAAATAAGGCTTCAGCCAGTGAATATAAGTCCTCATCACATGATAGTGTTGTTTTAGGTATTTCAGCATAAACTTCCTTCTTTGCAGGACTTCTTTCTCTGTTTTAGTTCTCCAAAGGTAATACTGATACAGCTTTCTTTCTAAAACTTCTCTTACTTTCCTGTTAATACCATTTTCTTTTAATTTTTCAACTTCTTTGTGCACAACTCTGCCCATGTCTTCTTTGTTCTCCTCATTGATATCAACTTTAACAGTAAAAAATAAATCAGGCAGCACAACAAAACCAACTTGTTGGGCCAAACCAAAAACAGAAGTAGGGTTCTTGCTTCCTCCCTCAACCATGTCAATCCATATGCTTTTCAGTGAAATTTCAGCAGCCTCTCCCTCTTCACCTTTTTTCTTGCTGTCCTTGTAATAACTATACCTTTCATCAATAATTCTCAGTTCTCTAATCATCTGAAACAAATCTTTGGTCATTTTTCCAATAGTTGCCAGGTATTGGCTTACCTTGTCTTGCTGCAATCCTTTTCTCTGCTCAACCATCCCAAAATAAGAAGAAGTTTCACTTGAGGTATACAAATCAGTTATCTTGTGTACTTCAGTAAAGCTGATTCCAGAAGGAGGTCCGCTTTGCAAAAAGCTTAATACCCAAAAGTAGTACTTCTCAACTCCAGCTGCAGGCTCATCAATCTCTATTCTGTACTCTGTTAAAGCTTTTCCAAGGATTTTCTTTTTTTTGTCTTCTATCAATTCTGCCATATCACTCTCTTTTTAAAAAATATTAAATAGTCATTACTTTTAAAACTTTTTATTATGTTCAACATAATATTACTTGTTGTTTTGATCCTGCTAGATCAGGCTGCAAAGCTCTATTTAGCAACAACGTATAATTCAGGAGCAGCTTTTAGCTTGTTTCAAGGGCAAAGATACTTGTTAATAGCAGTTTCAATAATAGTTATATTGATAATTTTAAAATATTATAAAGAATATCCTTTTCCTTTAACTTTGATATTAGCAGGAACTATTGGTAATTTAATTGACAGAATATTTTTAGGTTATGTTAGAGATTTTATAGATTTAAAATTCTGGCCAGTTTTTAACATAGCAGATTTTGTAATAGTTATTGGAACTTTATTATTAGTTTATAAAATGTGGAAAGAAAAAAAGTAATCACAACTTTCTGAGCAAAGACTTAGTAGAATCAAAGATATCCTAAATCTTTAAGGTATTTTTTTAAGTCCTTATACTCTTTGTCCCTATCAAGGATGCATATAAGTTTCACACAAGGCTTATCAACAAGATAAATAATTCTTTTTTCCTTGCGATTATCTTCAAAGCGTATTCTGAACAAAAATAGATTATACCCTTCAATTCTTTTATTGCGAAAAGGGTTTATTTTGACAAGTCTCAATCGATTTTCAACAATTCTTGCAGCTTCACTGCTAAGTTCTTCTAGTTGTTTTAAAAAGAAATGAGATGGTTTTAATTTATATTCCATCTTTACTTTTCCTTTAGTTTTCGAAAGAGTTCTTCCTCAGTTCCATACAAATTTTTACTTTCAATGGCCTCAACTAGTCTCTTAACTAGTATTAGCTCTTCTTTTGATATTGCTTGTTCTGTAAAAAGTTTTTCTCTCATAGTTTCTTTTATAAGATCCTGCACAGTGCCAAAACCGTATTTTTTCGCATAAGCTTGAGCCGAAACCAGCATTTTCTCAGGCAATCTTAAATTTATTTGTGTATTCATGCTACCAATAGATACCATTTAGTATTTAAAGCTTTCTATTCGTAGCTTAAAATTTCTTTCTTTAAAACTTCAAATTTCTTATGATTATTCAAGAATTCTTCCCATTCTTTATGATGTACAAATCTCAAAAAAATCAATTTATTTTTAAAAACACAATAAACAATAACCCTGCTTTTTTTATTCCCATCTTGCCCTAATCCTGATCTAAACAAAAAAGCATTTTCAATTTTCTTTTCAAATTTATGCAAATTTTCAGAATTTATTTTATTTCCATTTAAAATCTCTTTTTCAGTGTCTAAAACCTCTTTATTATTCCTGGTTTCTTTTTCATATTGTTTAGCTTTAACTATTTCTTTAATATTGTCAAATAGGTTAGAAAAATGAGTTAATTTTTGGATTTCCATGTTTTAAATAGAATTATCTTTTATAATAATCTGCCTATAGGGTGTCTAAAGGACTCTTTATGCTTATCATACTGGGAGAAGCCATGTGAATGTAAACCATAGTTGTTTCAGGGCTTTTATGGCCAAGAATTGCCTGCACAGCAGAAACATCATACCCATTTTCAATTAAGTGGGTTGCAAAACTATGCCTAAGTGTATGGCAATGCACATTTTTCTTGATACCTGCTCTTTTACATGCTTTTTTAACAATAATTTGCAGGCTTCTAGGATTGTAAGCTCTGTTTCTATTGCCTATAAACAATAATCCTTCATGATTTAATTTCTCTTTTTCTAACAAAGAAATAACACCATCCTTTATTTTTTGAGATAAGACAAAAAGCCTGTCTTTGTTTCCTTTGCCTGCTCTAATAAATCCATATCCCTTGTCAAACTCAAAATCTTTAATTTTTAGATTGATTAGCTCAGAAACTCTCAACCCTGCAGAGTACATAAGCCCTATCATTAGCCTGTGCTTAGGGTTGTCAATAGATTCTAATAGCATCTTTACTTCTTCTTTTGTAAGGACAGTAGGTAACTTTTCTGGCACTTTAGAATATTTTATGTCAATCCACATTGTCTTACCAAGAACTTCCTGAAACAAGAATCTTAATGCCATGTGATTAACATTTAGAGAGCTTCCAGCAAGATTTTTCTCGCTTAAGTGTTCAAGAAATAACCTTACATCCTTTTTGCTTATTTTTCCTAAATCTTTCCTGCACCATTTTAAAAATTTATCAATGCAAAACAAATAAGTTTTTATTGTCTTTTCAGAATATCTCCTTCTCCTGCACTCTCTTTCTACAGCTGTTTCAACATCAACAGGAGTATAACCCATAACATAAACATGTGATATATCTTTTTATATTTTACTAAAATTTCTAGAATCATTACTCAAATATAGCCCCTTTAAGCTGTATTTTAACAAAATTCAAAGAACTTCGTTAAAAGACTGTTAGTTTCAATTTTTTTCGGGGCACTTAACTACGTCCGTTCAGAAGTCTTTGTCGAAGCTTTGTATATTCTGTATATCTTGGCTCACTTAATGTTTCTCTTGCGTATCTATTATCATATTCTCTTGCAATATCGTGAGCTTGTCTCAAAGCTTCTTCCTTTGTCAGATTGGGAGCTTGTTTTATTTCGTCGAATGAACTCATTTCAAGTATTTCATGCAATAAGCATGGTCGTCTAAAATCTTTTGGTACTACGTTCATTCCGAAATATATATCCCAATCTGCCATTAATGATGGATTACAAAAAATTGGCGGATTTCCATCTTCTTCATCTCGTTTAGTATGTTCTCCTGGAAATAAAAGGAAATCCCCTCCAGAGTAACTTAATCTTTCATAACTTTGAAATTTAGCATTTTCTACTACATTTACTAATTTTTTGTAATCAACGTCCATAGTTACTACTATTTAGTTGATATTTATAAAGCTTTCTATTGTGCCCCGAAAAAAACTCTAAAATTTTCCTTCGGAACATTGCACTAAATTTTAGGTCTTCCCGTTGGTCAGACGAAACTAACAGGAATTCAACGAAATTTTTTGCTGAAGCAAAAAAACTCTGCGCGAGATTAATTTTAGTTATTCCGTCCCCCGCCCAGACGGCGCGCCAAACAAAACTTTAAATAACTAATCATTTTACTTAAATTATGCAAATCCTCTATAAACTTCCAGAACATTATAAAACAATTATTAATCATCTTGTAGATACAAATTTAGAAATCAATCTTTTAGATGGGATTTTTAAAAAACATGATGTAAAAAAAATTTTGGATGTAGCTTGCGGTATAGGAAGGCACGCTATTCCATTATCCAAGATGGGCTACGAAGTCGTAGGAATTGATTTTTCGCCATTTCAAATTAAGAAAGCAGAAGATGATGCGAAAAAAGAAAGTTCAAATGCCCAATTTGTTTTACAAAACGCAAATAATTTTTCATATCCTGAAAAATTTGATGCCGCCATATGTATGTGGACCACTTTAGGAGAGGAACCCTTACAATATTGGAAAGTCATAAAAAATATTTTTCAATCTCTTAGAAAAGGTGGCATTTTTGTTATAGATAATAAAAGTTGGGAACATATTCCTGAGAGCAAGGAAAAATTCATTGAAAATGAGACTCTCGGAGATAATGGGGAAAAAATAAAAACAAAAATACACGATAGATTTACAGAGCATTTTAGAATTAGGGATGTAATTCATAAAATTGGTGAAAAAGAGTATCAAGATTTATGTGTTACCCATATTCTTAGAGAGAGATTGGGTGGACCAATTACAAAAAGCTGGATTCTCGAAATTTGAAGTTTATAGAGATTACAAGAATATAGAAATGGAAAGACCAAGACATCTGGATATTGTTGCAATAAAATAATGCGCGCCGTCCCCAGCCCTTAAAATTTGCTAAAATTAATCTCGCTTGCCACATTGCATTTTCGGGCTGATGCCCTCAGGTCGTTGAACAGGGCTTAGTTTCAATTTTTGAGTTGCTTTTATCGCTAAAAGTGAACTGATACTTCTTGACGGCGCTGTCTTCGTTTAGTCAAGAGAAAAAACGGAATGAAATTAGCAACTTCACTTAACGTAGACTAAACAAAATTTTCAGAGATTTATTGGGGGCGGGCGTTAACAAACGATAGACTTACTGTGCGTATAACATTTCAAATTTCGCTTGATCTCCCTTTACTGTGAGAACTCCGACCATTCCACTATATGTTTTTCCATCAAGATGCTTCCAAGCTTCAAGACCACCAAAATTAGCACTGAATTGCTTCGCCATGAGCATCGGAAATGATACCATATATTGCTTGAGTATCTTCATCAGAAGTTATCTCTGTAACTTTATTTCCTTCAAACTTATAGGAGTGTCCGTTGATTGTTCTTTCAAATGAGGCAGTCTGTTCAACCACAGCTTCAAGATCAGGCGTTTCCTTTTTACATCCATCTACCCCTGCAACCAATGCTCCAATCAAACCTGCTGCCAGTAATTCTTTAAAGTTCATATGAGGCTTAAAGTAGCACCTATTTATAAAGCTTTCTGTTTGTTTGTCTTTTATGAGTAATAACACAATAACCAAAACATTTTTATACTGATGGTAATTATTAATACCACATGGTAGATAAAACGACCAGTAACAAACTGAGGATAATTAGCCTTTACCGTTCAAACTATTTAGCCCAATACCACACTAGAGAAATGGCTAAATTAACCAAGAAAAGCCATGTTACTCTTCTTCCACATCTTGGAGCATTAGAAAAAGATAAAGTCCTAATCGCTAAGACTATTGGCAAAAACAAAGTTTACACTTTAAATCTTGATAATAATCTCACCAAAAATTATTTGATTATAAGCGAACTTGTAGAAGCAATACTCTTTCAAGAACAAGTATTTCTCATTAAAAAAATAACGACAGAAATTTCTAAACTTAATCTTTCAGGTTCATTTGTTTTATTTGGTTCTTATGCTAAAAGAACATTCAAAGAAGATAGTGATCTTGACCTGTTTTGTTTAGGAGAACTGAAAGAAGCTGAAATCACAAAAATAAAAGCTATGGGAAAAACATACGGAAAAACCATTAATCTTAAGACTACAATACCTGAAAGCTTTGAGAATGGACTAAGAAAAAAAGACGCCTTGATTATGGAAATCCTAAAATACCACCTTATTTTGCACAACCCAGACATTTTTATTAACGCATTATGGAGGTATTACTATGAAATCGAAAGATAAAGATTCCAAAAGCCACGTTTCTTGGTGCTGGAAGCAGAAGCGAGGCATTAAACTGGAAGAACCAAATGATAATCTGTGCAAAGCGTATATCGAAAAAGCAAAGAGTGCGCTAAATATGCTTGATTCCGCCATTGAAAAAGAAGAAATAGATTGGATAGCAACAACAGCGTATTATTCCCGATATTTTGTTTTGTATGCTCTGCTTCAAAAATGTGGCATAAAATCAGAAATCCATGACTGCACCATTTCATTAATGCATTTTCTTCTCGTTGAAGAGAACATTGTTGAAGAACAGTTTTATACTGAGTTATTATTAGCCAAAGAGTTACGTGTGGATACACAATATTACGTAACGGAACAAATAGATAAAGAAAAACTGAAAACAGATTCAGCAACTGCGAGAAACTTTGTTCTGAAGATGGAAGAAGTAATTGAGAAAATAACTGAAACTCAAATCCAGAAGATTAAACAAAAACTTACTAACGCCCGCCCCCACGACTAACTTTACTCTGGAAAACTACGACAGCGCCTAGAAGTACAGCAACTCAAAAACTCTTCGGCTGATGCCTTGTCCTCCCCACTCCGCTCGGAAATTTTATTAACGATAATTCTAGTCCTCGCTCGTAGGTCGGAGAAACTAACAGGCATTAGTTTCAATAAAATTTGAGTTCTTAAAAACGTGGGGGTCTGTAGTGCTAACACACATTTAGACTTTTTCTACGAAAAAGATATTTATCTTGGATAGGGTAATTTCTAACTAAACGAGTGGGGTCGCTGTAAAAAAGATAATTCTTATCTTGCATTAATCTGAGATAAAATATCCAAAATCAGAGGTAAAATACACCCAAGTAGGATTTGAGCCACTTACTGAAACAATAATCAGGAATGATAAAATAGGGATCATTGTCTGGACAGATAAACCGCTTGGAGTAATTATTCATCAAAAAGAAGCGGCGGAATCCTACGATAAATTCTTTAAACTAATGTGGAATACGACGACTAAATAGTTATGAATCTTTCCCTCAATTTATCGATAGAATCATTATTCAGGTTTTTAACAACCATCTTTATTTTCAAAACAAAATTTTCGGCATTATTGAGTAATTCGGTAGCGATCTCTTTAGTGATTTCATCTTTTTCTGTTGTCACGTAATACTGTTTGTCTATTCTTTCTTTTTTCGCATCAGAAATTAGCGAATACAAATCATTCTCGCTAAATAATAATTTCAGCAAAAGAATTGAGCCACCATGATTTTCACATTTAATGCCTACTCTGAATAATAATGCAAGTAAAATATTATACATCGCATAATAAGATTGACCAATGGAATTCTCATAAAGATTATTCTGTAGCAATAATTTAGCCGATTTCAAGCAATTAACTGATTTTTCTGAGTATGAGTTACAAATATCCTCTGATGGTTCAACCAATTCCAACTTCTCTTCCTTTTTCAGTTTATTCAGGAACTTGTTTGTCATAAAATACCTCAATTCCTCTAAGAATTACGTGATCTTTTATAATTTCTTTGATTAATGGAGACTTAATGTCAAAAGATCCTATCTTAACATTAATTTTTGAATGGATAGCTTCAATTACTTTTTTAACATCCCTGTTTTTGGTTTCAATGTAAATATCAACATCGCTATCTTTTTTCGCGAGTCCCTTTGCATAAGATCCAAACAATACAATTAATTTCGCATCAGTCTTTTTCAAAATATCCTCGAAGATAACACCTAATTCTGGGTTGTGTCGCAACAATTTAGCCAGCTTGTGTAATTCTGCTTGTAGAATATAAGTCTTTGAGACAAGATTCTTTTTTAGGAAGAAAATCTTATTCTTACCTTCTTTTCTAGAGTCAATGACATTCTCTCTTTTGAGATTATCCAGCTTTCTTAAGATTGTGGAGTGTGACTCATTCAGCTTCTTAGCTATACCTCTCACATGATTATCTACATTTAACAGCAACTCAATAATGTCCATTTCCAGACTGTTTCTTTTTTGAACCATGTGTACCAAATATGAACCAGTAATATATAAAGATTTCTATTTTAAACGAGCGACTCCCTAAATCTTGTCTGCTAAAGCAGTTATTTATCATTAGCAAAGTACCAGGAAAATACGGCGACACATGAAGTCTCGGTAGCGCAAAAACTCTCCTCACTACGGTTCGTCGGGGCGTTGCACTTCTCCCTTCGGTCGACCTCACTTAACACCCCTAATACTCAATCAATGCAATCTCAATTTTTTCCACTATTCTCTTGGTATTCTCCAATAATTCTTTCAAGATTTTCTCATTGACAGCCGTTTCTGTCCCATATTGAAATTCTTCCCGGAGCGATTTTGCATCTTTTGAAGTCATTTGTTCAGTTGTTCTGATAAAAGCGATATCTTTCAGATCAAGATGAATCTTTCCTTCTTCTATCAAATATTCAACAGCATTTATCGTACACTCATGGTTTTTTGATTCATAACCGAGCTTGAAAAGCACTGCAAGCAAAGCATGGTACATAGAATAATAAAATTGTGAAACACCCCAATCACTAAAACCCCCTTTAATGTTATAGTCGGCGGCGCGAAGATTATGTTTTGCTTTATCGAGATGCTCTTGCGATAGTTTGTCATTAGGTTTAATCTTCTTCATTCTTGTTTCTTTTGCCAAGCACCAATCCAGCTTTTGCTTATGAATTAACATTTTTTATGACCTCCAAAAATATAGTTTCTCCTTTAAGCACAATACCTTCTTTCATCAGGTTTATGAGGGCATCTTTCTTTTGTTTCAGTGCTTTTATTAAATCTTCCTGCTTCATAATCAAGGGAACAACTGGCTTTGTTTTTACTTTAGATATTTCAAGACAAAAATTATTTACTTTTTTAACCTTATTAGTAATAAAGAGAACATCAATATCATTAAACTCTTTTAGTCTTAGAACAGAACCAAAAATAATAATAATCTCAGCATCTTTAAATTTTATAAGTTCATCTGCATATAGTTTTGCATATCCTTTAAGATTTCTTCTTTCTGCTAAAAGAAGAAGTTCACATAATTTTATTGTTTCAGGATTATCAAAATTAAGCTTATAATGAGATGCATTGCTGATTTCATTCTTTATAATTAACTTATCTTTCTCAAGTTCTTTAAGAATTTTGAATGCACTGCCTACACTAATCTTGTTTAGCTTGGCAATCTGATTAATATTATAGCCAAATTTATCAGTGTTCCTTAGCAGAAACATTACCACCATTGCAGTGTTTTTCGGTATCATCTTTCAATATAAGTGAATAATTATTCAATAATTATGAATAATATATAAATGTTGCGTTTTTGGACGAATTACCCTATCAACCCTAAACTACTGACTGAACTCCACCACTAACTAAAAAACGACGAACTTATGCTCTTACCACTTCGCAGGGGTCGGTTCGGCTAACAGTGATTAGTTGCAATTTGAAATCACTAAAATGTTTTTGAAAACCTAAGATCTATATTTTCTATTTTCTTTGTTATTTCTCGTTCTGGAAGAATCTCTTGATGTAGAATGATTAAATCTAGGTTTAAAATTTCTTGATGTATCTCTCAACCATAAGTTATGTCTGGAATAGCTGGGTCTTGTAGAATCCCTTCTTGAAAAAAAATTCTTGTTTTTCTGTACTTCTCTTACAAACATGACTCTCTCAAATTGCGGCAATTGCTCCTTTTGAATTTCTATGCTTCTATCAGTTAACACGTTTCTAAAATTGTCATAATCCCTATCAGAAAGGAGAGTCACAGCTTCCCCATATTTTCCAGCTCTTGCAGTTCTCCCAATTCTATGAGTATTCTCGCTCGGAGTCTTTGGAGAATCATAATTGTAAACATGTGAAATATTATTAATATCAAGACCTCTTGCAGCAACATCAGTAGCGACTAGCACTTGAACATTTTCTTTTTTCAAAGAATCTATAGCAAAAGTTCTCTTATTTTGGCTTAATCCGCCATGAACAGCCATAGCCATTAATCCATTTAATCGTAAATTTCTGGAAACAATATCAACTTCCCTTCTTGTCCCGCAAAAGACAATTGCAAGTCCCGAAGTTTTATTTTTTAACAAATGCACTAAAAGAGAAAATTTTTCTTGTTGTTTTACTTCATAATAAATTTGTTTCAAAAGCTTTTTATCAACATGAATTTGTTCTTTTATTATCACAGGATTTCTAAGATGCTTCTTAACAAGATGTTGTATGTCGTTTGACATAGTTGCACTGAAAAGAAGAGTTTGTCTTTCTTTAGGCAGTTGTCTAATAATCTTCTCAACATCTTCAATTAAACCCATTTCAAACATTTTGTCTGATTCATCTAAAACAAGGAATTGAGTATTGCTGAAATTAACATTATTCCGTTTAATATGATCAAGCATTCTTCCAGGGGTTGCCACAACAATATCTGCTTTTTTGAGTGCATCTACTTGGAGTTGAATGCTTACCCCTCCATAAACTGCAATAACATGAACTTTCATAAAAGAAGAAAATTTTGAAAGAGTCTCTTGCAATTGAATTGCCAACTCCCTTGTAGGTGTTAAAATCAAAGCCTGAACACCTTTTCCATGCTGAATCTTTTCAATTATAGGAAGACCGAAAGCAGCTGTTTTCCCCGACCCGGTAAGTGATTGTCCCACAACATCCTTACCTGCTTTAATCTCAGGGATACATCTATTTTGAATAGCAGTTGGTTCTACAAAACCGCTTTTATTTATTGCTTTAACTACATCTGCATGTAAGTTTAATTTTTCAAATCCCATAGAAAAAAGGCTCATGAAGCCATTATAAATCCTTGCTTTTTCATTAATATCATAAAATCAGAGCTAATAACCAAGTTAGCAGACAAACAACAAAAGCTGTTATAGGGATTTTAAAGGCAAACAAGGCTTCAGAGGCATAATGCTGTAAATCAGTGAGTTGTGCCTATTGTCCTTTTTTCTTATTCTTTTGCCGTATCTCTAACAATTTCTTAACATTCTCTGAGTTTTTTGGTGTCTTTTCTATTAACCTCTTTAGTCTTATTTTTCTATTGCTCATATCCTGTTTTGTTTGATCCTTTGGCTGTTTTAAGGCTTCAAGAAATTATTTAGCTTCATAAATAAATCAGCCTTATGAAATAATTTCGGGATAACACAGAATTTTCCACAAGTTTTATAAATAAGTGCCAAGTTCAATGGCAACCTCATGGAAATAATAATTATTAGCCTAAGGATGTTGGTAACTTTCTTACTTTCTTTGCTTATAGGTGTAGAAAGGCAGAGATCTCATAAGCCGGTAGGGTTTGGCACTTTTATTTTCGTAGCACTAGGGGCTTCTGCTTTAGGAGTATTTGCAAATCTCAATAATCCTGCAAATGAACTTGCTTTACTGGCAGCAGTTGTAACAGGAATTGGATTTTTAGGTGCAGGAGCTTTGATAAAAGGTTCAGATAAGGTGTTTGGCTTCACAACAGCAGCAACAATTTGGCTTTTCGCTATTTTTGGATTCATGGTAGGAGTAGGGGAATATATCCTTGGCGTGATTATTTACATTTTTGTCTGGGTTGTCTTAGTTTCAGATAAGTATCTTGAAGCAAAAGACATTGGATCTCATCAAAGGAGATTAACAATTGTAACAAACAATATAATAGATGAAGAAAAAATAAATAACCTGTTAGACTACACAAAAAGGCATAAGGTTCTAAGTGTCAGCATAAACAAAGAAACTAATGAAATGCAGTTGTCCTACTTAATCCAGGGTACAAAATCTGATTTAAATAAAATGCTTCTTGATCTTTTCAAGCAGAAATGGCTAAAATCTTCAAAAATAGAATAAAAACATGCAAAAGACATCAAAAATTAATAGCTGCTTTTCTTTAGACCAAGCTCTTTGCGAACTTTGTCATAGTAGTTATGGTCTCCAAGGTGGAATTCAATGTAAATGGAATTCTTTACTTTTACAAAGATTATTCTATACTCTGTATTTCCAATGCTGAAGGGATAACGAAAGGTGAGAAGTTCACTTACTGTCCATTCTTTATATGGCTTTTTTGATCCAACAAGAATGGGCTGGATCTTGCTCTTTACTACATCCTCAACCCATTTGAAAATTTTTTCTGCTTTTGTATCCGTAAGTAGATTTGCAATTTGGTCAAAGTTTTTACCTAAGAACTCTACTTTGTAATCTTGTGAAATTGATTGTTCGATTTTATTTTTGAAATCATCTGGATTAACCATGTGCAATACATCTTGTAATCGAGTGAGTTAGATTATATAAAAAACTTTGGGCGGAATAATCGCGCAGGTCTTTGTAGAAACCTGCCTGAGTGTAAAAAAATCTTTTTAGATATGATTTCTTTCTATGTCTATTCATCACTTTTGGAACATTTTCTTTAATATACTTTAGAATATCATCATAGTTTCTAAAATTACTGATTTTTTTATCCAACTGGAAGGTATCCAGTATTTCTCCTGTCATAAAATATTCAGTATAAAGAACAAGGAAGCGAACATCTTTATGATATTTGTTTTTCCGATTGAAAAGAGTAGGGACTGCTTCATTTATAACATACCAATAATCTGAAATGGTGACTTTAAGCGGTTTTGTTGGTAGAATGTTTTTTGCTATGCAGCTTTTTGATATCGAATGATAGTATAAAGAATATAAATTGTTAAAGTCAATAATTGTTACTTTAGCTTTTTTATTGCTTGTCTTTATTTCTTTTTTTGATCTTGTAACAACAAAAATATCAATGTCTCTATATTTCGTTTTGTAAATAAATGATCCTGTAATAAAGCAATATTTAGCTGGAATTTCATCTAATAGACCTTGTGCCGCTTTGATTCTTTCCTCAATAATTTTGGCATAGTAGGGGTTGTATACTATCATTATATTACCTATTTTATACTAATATTTAAATCTTTCTAGTTCATACTATAAATATATAAAATAAATAATATACATGGAACGAACACCCATTAAAGATTAAGTGTAATACTCTTGTTTACATCAAAAGCTCATCAGGTAATATGGGTAATATGCCATATAATCTCTGTTCAACGCCCAGACGAAGTGAGAGCCTCCCTTAAAGCAAGATTTATATAACTAAGATTATTATTGCAATTATGAACAGATATGTTAAAATCCTTTTATACGGAGGAAATATCTGGTATTTTGGCGAAGGAATGCTAGGTCCTCTTTTTGCTGTTTTTACAGAAAGAATTGGTGGAGACATTCTAGATATAACATGGGCTTGGGCAACATACCTCATCGTAGCAGGAGTTCTCTACATGGTTGTTGGCAAGCTAAGTGATGGGAAAAAAAACAAAGAAAAATTAATGGTTATAGGGTATACTTTAAATGCAATTTTTACTTTTGGATTCTTATTTGTTTCATCTACAACACATTTGTTTATAGTCCAGACAGGATTAGGAATTGCTGCAGCTCTTGCTACACCTACATGGAATGCACTATATGCAAAGCACGAAGATAGAAAACATGATGGCTATCAATGGGGATTAGCAGGAGGGGAAGCTCAGATATTTACAGGTATTGCAGTTGTAACAGGGGGTTTAATAGTAAGTTATTTCTCATTTAAGGTGCTTTTTGTCACAATGGGTATAATTCAGATTATTGCAGCGATATATCAAGCCCAGATATTTAATGTTAAGTTGCGCAAAACTCATTAATAATCTGATTCAAATAATGTTTTATCCTAGTTAAAAAGAACCCTCCTTTCTACAATGAAAACAGTTCAACTTTTTTCTTCTTTATATTCCTCTAGCAGATAATTAGGCAAAAATGTTTTCTTATGGTACTGGTAAAATTCCATGATATCAAAATTTTCTATTAGCTCTCCAAAATCCTCTCTTAGCTGCACAGTTAAATAGCGGATTCTGCTCTTGTCAAAAGACTCCAAATCTAGCTCCATATCCCAGTCTCCAACAGTTTTATTCACTTGAATTATCTCAGGAGTCTTCAAAATATAATCCATCAATTGATTTTCCCTTTCCTGGGAAAGATTATGCAGTTTCAAAAATAATCTATGCTTATGGATCTCTAAAGCATGCGTATCAACCAGGTTTTTATATCCCTTGATTATTTTTCTCTGTGTCAGCCTTTTAAGTATGCTGTTTGCTGTTTTAATGTTCATGCCAGTTTGTTGTGCCAATTTAGTCAGTCTTATCTTGGGATTTAACAATACGGAGTAAAGGACATCAATCTCACTTTTACTGAAAGTTTCTACTTGCCTGTCCCCTCCAACAATTGTGTCCCTTCCAAATTTAGTTATTAATTCAGCCAAAGAAGAATGCTTTAATAAATAGAGCCTAGGGTACATATGTGTAACAACATTAAGTAAAATCTTATAATTATTTAAGGTAGGTGTCTCAGTGGTAATTTTTCTCAATTCTTTGTTAAATCTAGAAGCATTAGGAGCTTCCATTTCAATGACTAAGTCGAAAGCCCCATCTAACTCGTAAATAGAAACCACATAAGGCTGGTCTCTCAATTTTTGTAATATCAAGTTCTTATTTTTTTCGCTGATATACCCCCCCTTAAAATAAACCCTAAACAATAAAAGTCCAAAGAAAGAGTAGTCTATCATACTATAGGGGTTAAATGCAATCTTATCCTTTTCTAAGGTCTTTACATTATATTTTAGCCTTTGAGGGCTTTTTTTCAGCAAATGAGCCAATTCTTTTATTTTAATCCTCGCATTCTCAGAGTAAAGAAAGAGCAGTTCTCTACTTATCTTTGCCATAAACATCAATATTTTTTATTTATTTATAAAATTTACGCTATTTTTGGATAAAAAATAAAAAAATAATAGGGTAACATAAATATACTAGTACACTTCTTATAAACACTATGATAAATAGCTCACAATTCTTTGACTGGCTTGTAAGGCATCATTCTACCGTAAACTTAGGGAAATGTCTTCCCCACATAGAAGGGGGAAGAATTCACCAAGATGGGAGCCCATTACAGGAAGGTATTGACGAAAACAAGTTATACAAAGGGACATTAATAGTGGCAGATGGGGAAGGCTTAATTCAAAGGCTAGAAAGGGATCGTATGGCATGGGGAGTGGGAACAAACTACACCCCTATAAGAGATGCAGGAGATCTATCATCATACCTTGAAGCTATTGAAAATCCTGATGGGGGGCATGTTTATGATAGTGTTGGAGGCTTAATGACAGGAGTTAAGCATTTCAGAGAGCCAGCCAATCTACCTCAAGATTTTGATCCTTATGACAATGATTTTCTTAGGTCTGTACTTCCAGGAGATTTTTCATCAAGCAATGGAAGTAGGATAGAAGTAGGAAACAGAGGATTGGTTGGCTTAGCAGTCCCATTAGGGTATCCTCAGGCACACGTATTGCAGATAAAACAAACAGCCTATGGAAATTTGGGTATGGGAAAAGTAGTTCACTTTTCAACAAATGGCTTGGTTGAAGAATTTTTCTTTACCTCTCGCGAAGATAGCTTACAAAACACCCTAGACCCTATAAACTCTGTTCAAGGAGTCTACAGAAGGTATGCAAGAGAAGGAGCAGGATTGGTAAGAATCGCAGAAGAAGTAAGAGCTCTTCCTGCAGTCTATGACCCTCTCTTGCTTTAAGATAATATTTTTAATCGATTCATAAAAAAGGAGTATAGAAGGAACTATAAATATGCTGCAAGTATCAAGACAGGAAATTTTTTTAAACACTCAAAGAATTAGGCCACCCAGAAAAAAGAAAATATTTCATAAAACAAACCCTCTGGTTAAAATAAGGCAGTTCCCAACGTTTGGGGATATAAGAAAAAGTGTTGAACCTCCAGAAATGGAAGTATTGGAATTAATAAGAAAGTAATAAAAACTTCTAAATTCTTAACAAATTGATGAAAAAAAGAGGCGATATCCCTTTTATAAAAATAGATGCGAGCAATAATCACGATTTTGGTTTTAAAATAGGTAATATTCTTAAGAAAAGTATCAAATCCAGGCTTCTTCAGAACAAAGAGCAGTACAAAAAAGTGCATATGCAAAAATACCAGGATTTGGTAAAGCATGCATTAAAATTTCTGCCCCCGATGAAAAAATATTTTCCAGATCTTCTTGTTGAAGCAAAAGCAATAAGCGAAGGCGCAGAAGTTGATTTCAAAGATTTACTTGTTCTTATGTGTGAAGAGGAACTTGCAGATTTTAGAATTCCGCATTGCACAAATGTTGCTATAAAGACTATTAACAACAAAATGATTCTTGGCCATAATGAAGACTGGTTTCAATTTTATAGGAAAAATGGATTTGTAGTAATTAAAGGAAAATTCAGAAAAAATGAATTTCTCTCGTTAAATTATATTGGGGGATTAGCAGGGTACCCCTGTGGTCTCACAAAAAAAGCAGCATTTACAATAAATTCTCTTCCTCATAAAAGGTTTAGGTATGGAATACCAAGAAGTTTCCAGTTAAGGGCATTGTTAGAGGCAAAAAAGTCGGAAGATATAACAAAAATTTTGGATTTTTCAAAAAGCAGCATATCTGGAAATACAATAGTAGTTTGGGCAGACTCTAAAATTATAGACATTGAAGAGCTTTGGGAGCATGATGAAGAGTTCAAGGAAAAAAAGCAATTCATCCACACGAATCATCCCTTGCTTAAAAGAGACCAAAACAAAGAAAACACAGAGAGAGAGTCAATACTTAGATTAAAGAGAATAAATGAAATATTAAATAAAGAAAAAAGAAAATTAAGCCATGATACTATAAAGAGAATTCTAAAAAATCATACTTCTCCAGATAAAAAATCTGGAATCTGCGAACATAAAGTAATCAGAATGGGGGGAGTTACAGTAGTATCTGTTACCATGAATGCAACTGATTTATGGATGGAAGTATGTCCTAGAAATCCCTGTATTAATACCTACAAAAGATATTATCTTTAATCTATTTCTTAGCAACCTTTTGTTCTTTTAATATTGCCTTAGCTATAATAAACACGACAGCTGCAATGATTAAAAAATTAATTAGCTCAGATAAAAATTCACCCCATCCTAAAATAAAAGGTCCCATGGTAAGTTTTGCAGTCCTCCATGCTCCTTCAGGTACAAAAGGAGTGATCATCGGCATGATAATATTATTGACTAAAGACTTAACTAATGAAGTAGAAGCAGCTCCAATAATAAAAGCAACAGCCAGCCCCACAACCTTGTACTCTTTTAAGAAATCTGCAAATTCTTTAAAAATCCCAATACTCTTGTCTTTAATAGCTTCTCTATTCTTTACCCTCTTTTTTATTTTCTCTAATACTTCCTTTCTATCCACAAAAATAAATTAATATTTTGTTTAATAAACATTTCGCTTGCTTTTTAATAAGCCACGATGAAGTTGCAATTAGGATCAACTTCAATAAAATGCTCTTTATAAGAGTTGCACTGGTTCTCTGAAATATCATCCACCTCTTGCCTAGGATTATGGGCAACATCGCAAACCCAGTCTTTATTTTTCATAGGGTTTAGCAAGCAAGGCCCGTTTTCTAAGTTCCTACCTTCTTTTAAAGCACCTTTGCATGAATTAATACATTCCTCATTTAGTGAAATATTTTCACTCACAGACTTAGTGCATCCACCAATAAACAAAAGCATTAATATGAAAAACACATAAAATTTCATAAAAAACTATACCATACTTTATAATATAAATCTTTTTCTCGATTTCAAAAGCCAATGATTATCTTGTAGAACCACTAACTAAATTTATTAGATCCTACAGCAACTAAATTTCCTTCTTTTTTAATATCCCTAATGTAATAAAATAGAATAAAAGATTGTATCAAAAAAACTTAAAAATAAAGAAAATTACTCTTCTTTAACTAAGAAACTCCACCAAGGTTTTTCAGTTGTTTCAATATCGCCAGTTTCTGCACTCACTCTGGTTTGAATTTTCATTTCAGATTTAATTAAACCTAAAATCTTTATATCTCTCTTTCCAATGACATTGTATACAGGCCTTCCTGCATCCTTTAATTCAATTTCATAACTTTTTAGGTTTAATTGGTTTATTGCAATATCTGAAGCAGTTGATGGCATTACTTTTACTTCTTTATTGCCTTCTGAAGTTTCCATTAATAACTTATTCTCTTCAACAAATAGGTTGTTCAAGATTTTTACAGAAGCTGATCCTTCTTGCACTGTAGATCCTTTCCCTATTGAACTTACTAATCCTGCTTGTTCTGATATTGAAGTTATTGAGCCTTCTTTAATTAAAAATGTGCCATTTTGCTCTTCAGAGATTACTTTAGCTTTTGGTGAAATTACGCCAAATTGCCCTTCAGAGGTTACTATTGGTGGTGGTTCAGCACGATAAATGCCTTTTAATTCAACATACTTAACAATATCTTCCTTCTCAAAAATTTTAATCCATTTTTGTTCTTCTTTTTCTGGAACTTTAACTATCCCCCATCTTAATTCCTTGCTAAAGTGAGATTCAAATTTTATCAATTTTGAGTTATAATCTTCGAATAATTTGTTGGCCCTTTCTTCTGTAACATAATCATGGAATACAACAATTAGTTCTCCAGGAACATAATCTATATTCTTTTCTTTACCTTCTTTAAACTCCATGTACAAAATTGCTTTGTCTTTAACAACCTCCCTAAGAGTTAGTTTAGTGTTAAATACTTCAACATTTTCTCCTTCATAAAGAGTAACCTCTTTAGCCATTCCAGGAGGTCCTAAACATCCTGGGGTAGCATTAAACCCACAGCCACCAGGAACAGAAACTTCAATTTTTACGTATTCTTTAAAGTAAGATCCCGGGCATGGTTTTTTCACATCATCCGAAGAGCATTGAGAATTAGTAAAAATACCAGCCAATTTTATTCTCATATCTTGGTAATTTGCGACTTTTGCTGTTTGATCTTTAACCAATGAAAATGAAGAAGGAATTTTAATAGAAATATCCGATAATTTTGATGGTATTGCTATTTCACCATAATTTACAACTTCACCATAAACTACATTCTGAGCACTAATTATGTTTGCAAATAAACTCATTACCAGTATTAATATTAAAAGTAGAATCAATTTTTTCATTTTGTATATCCTCCGATATTTGTTTCACCTACAGTAAAATAGGTATTCATACTTTATTAAATACCTTTCTATAACTTCAATTAGTTTTGAACCTATAGATCTGTTTATATATAGGGTCTAAAGAAATACAGCAACAGCAGCAATCAATCTTTTCCATTCAATTTTCCAACCATAAGACTCTTCCACAGGTAAAGGCAGATGGTTTCTTCGGGTAGATCCAATAACTTTCATAGCAGTATATATAGAAAAAATTTATATTAATATCTAAAATCTAAATATAATGATAACACCATTACAGAAGAAAATATGGGAAAAGCAACAGTATAGGATTATTGGCAATCATTCTGCTGTAAAAACCTGCCACTGGACTAAGAATATGATTAAGGGAGAAGGTGGCTGCTATAAATTAAAATTCTACGGGATAATGAGCAATCAATGCATGCAAATGACTTCTAGTATGAGCTGCGCTAACAGATGCAGCTTCTGCTGGAGAGATGATAAAGCCCCAGTTTCTAAAGAATGGAAATGGAATGTTGATAAACCCGAATTTATTTTAAATGAAAGTCTAAAAGCGCATCATAAACTATTATCAGGTTATAAAGACAATGAAGTGTCAAATGCCTCTTCATATAAGGCCTCTAAAAAGGTAAAGCATGTTGCTCTATCATTGACAGGAGAGCCTATAACATATCCAAAAATAAATGAATTAATTAATCTGTTTAATCAAGAAGGAATCTCAACATTTTTAGTAACAAATGCCCAATATCCAGAGCAGATAAAAAATCTAAACCCAGTTACCCAATTGTATATAAGTGTAGATGCTCCAACTAGAGAATTATTAGAAAGTATAGATAAGCCTTTATTCAAAGATTACTGGAAAAGATTTAATAGAAGTTTAAAATATTTATCACAGAAAAAGCAAAGAACCTGCATAAGATTAACATTGATAAAAGAAGTAAATATGCTATCTCCGGAAGAATATGCAAAATTAATAATAAAAGGCAACCCTGATTTCATAGAAGCAAAAGCATACATGCATATTGGTGCTTCCCAAGAAAGATTGGAAAGAAGCAATATGCCGGAGCATGAAGAAGTTTTGTCATTTTCAAGAGAATTAAAAAAATACTTGTTTGATTATGAAGTAGTTTCAGAACATGTTCCATCAAGAGTTGTTATGTTGGCAAAGAAAAAATTCAAAATAAAAAATAAATGGTGTACTTGGATAGACTTTACAAAATATAATGAATTAGTAAGATTAAACCATGATTTTTCAGCAGAAGATTATTTAAAGCAAACACCAGTTAATAATCTAATAACATGAAATCAATAAAATTAGTTTCAGGATATGAAATGCCTGTATTAGGGATTGGAACATGGGGATTAATAGGAGAAAAATGCAAGGAAGCAGTAACAACAGCATTAAAACTAGGCTATACTCATATAGATACTGCAGATTATTATCATAATCATAAGGAGATAGGAGAAGTAATAAAAAAATTCAACAGAAAAAAATTATTCATAACAACAAAAGTTCAAGGATCTGGTTTAGACTATGACAGTGTTTTAAAAGACTGTGATAAATCTTTAAGAGAATTACAAACAAATTATATTGACCTATACCTAATCCACTGGCCTAATTCTAGTATCCAAATAGAAGAGACCCTAAAAGCTTTCAAAAAATTAGTTAAAGATAAAAAAGTAAGAAGCATAGGAATAAGCAACTTCTCAATAAGATTAATGAAAGAGGCAATAGAAAAATCAGAAATTCCAATTTCAGTTAACCAGGTAGAATACCATCCCTATCTAAACCAGGAAGCACTATTAGAATCATGCAAAGAAGAAAATGTTGTTTTAACAGCGTATTCTCCTTTAGCAAGAGGAGATATATTAGATGATAAACTGTTAAAGGAAATAACAAAGAAATACAACAGGACAATATCCCAGTTAGTGCTAAGGTGGTTGGTGCAAAAAAGAACCGTTGTAATTCCAAAAGCAAGTTCTGAAGCTCATATCAAAGAAAATATGGATATTTTTTCTTGGAAAATCTCTGAGGAAGACATGAATAAAATAAGTTCTATAGATAAAAGGGAAAGAGTAGTTAACTCTTCTTTTTCAGAATTTGAAGATTAAAAACAAATTTTTAGCTTTTTGTTTTCAAAATAATTTACAATTAAAAAAGAAATAAAGCTTACAATAATTCCAGGAATAAATGCTTCCACAGGAGAAATAAACAAAAACGTGATTATTGTCAAGGTTCCTAAAATAATACTCCAAAAGGCTGCATTGGCTGTAGCTTTTTTCCAGTAAAAACCAAATATAATGGCAGGTAAAAGCGCTACATAAAAACTAACAGCATCTATTGCCAAGTGTACAACATTAAAAATAAAAAGCGCGATAATCAAAGCAAGAATCCCCGCAATAAAAGTTACCCAGCGGCTAATTCTCAGTATCTTTTCATGGGTAAATTTGTGGCCAAGCGTCTTTTGATAAAGATCATGGGTAATTGTCATGCTAAGCACTAAAAGTGAAGTATCTGCAGAGGACATGATAGCTGCAAAAAATCCAGCCATTACAAATCCGAAGAGCAAGGGAGGAAGATAAAGCTTCATTAACTCAGGAACCACAGTATTTGCATCTGCATAAGGAACAACAATCTTGCCATAAACACCCATTAACACTCCAGCAATCAAAAAAATAAAGACAATTATTCCCGCCACTTTCATTGACCAAAGAGCATTTTTCTTAGAATCAGCGGCATATGCTCTCTGCCATAAATCAGAGCTTACAAAATTACTCGCCCCCAAAAATAAAAAGCCAAGAACAAACACATACAATGGGGCAAACTCTTGTCCTGTAAGAAAAGAGCTTGGAAGCTCGGAAATTAAGCTGAAGCCCTTGTTTTTTATTATAACTGCAGGAAGAAATATGAGCACAATGGAAAGCATTATGAAAAATTGGAAGACATCTGTCCTTATGTCTGCCCTTAACCCCCCTATAGAAGTGTATAAAATAATAACAGCTCCGCCAATGGCTGTAGCAGCAATTGGATTAATTCCACCTAAAAGAGATACAAAAATGCCAATGCCTAATATTTGAAGAGCCAACCAGAATCCATAGGTTAATAAATTCAAAAGCAGCCCTGCAATCCTTACTTTTTTAGAATATGTGTGCTCCAGAAAATCAGGTAAAGTATAAGCATGATACTTGTCTCCAAACTCCTTTATTTTTGGTGCAAAAAACCAGGCAAATATAAGAAAGTAAAAGAAAAATGAGCTCATTAAAAAAAGTGTCATTAATCCTCCTCCCGAAAAAGCAACTCCAGCATTGCTTATAAGAGCCCCAACACCAATAAATGTCGATGTTACAGTAGCAATAAGAACAAACTTGTTTGTTTTTCTGCTGTTTACCCAATAATCATCTAAGTTAATTTTCTTTCTCTCAAAAAGTCCTACAATAAAAATAAGAATTAGAAAAAGTAAAACAATAATCAGGTCAACAGACAAATTCATAAATGAATTAAGAAAGATAAAAATTTAAACATATTGTATAAAAATCACTTTGTTCTCCTCTCTTTAGGAATATAATTTATCAGCACCCCATCCTTTAGTTGCCCTGTCCCTAAACAGTCTTTTCCCGATTTGACTATTTTCAATCCATTTTCTCCCTCAGTTTTAATGTTATTCCCTTCAAGCCATGCTTTAGGATCTTCAATCTCAATAATATTCTTAGTTGCTTTGTTTCCAATCATCTGAGCTCCTTCTATAGATAATCTAAAATTATTGTCAAAAGCTCCAAAATATACACCTAAGGAATTTATTCTTAGCTTATCAAACTCAACTTTTTTAACATCCTTGTTTAAAAGAAATACCTTATTTTCATTGTTTCTAAAGAAAGCATAATCTAAATCTAATCCTTTGATTCCAAAATGTTTCTTAACTCTGTCTAAAATCTGTTTTTTTTCTTTGCTGTTAAGAATTTTCAGATTTTCCATTTTAAATCATATATTTCCCTAATCCAGGAGTATCTCTTTCTAATAACTTTATTCTAAGAACATCAGAATCATACCTTTGAGGAACCCTCATCTCCTCTTGTATGATCTGTGGTTGGAATTCATGTGACTTTGAATACGAATTTAACAATAAACCTGTTAATGTTGCAGCAGCAGCAGCAATAGTAAGACCTCTTGCGATTAAGCCAGATATATCTTTATCCCTATGACGAACACTTCTCGGAAAATCACAAGGTTGTACAGGTGTATTACTGAATGCTGATAAAGGATTAATTCCCATTTTACTCTACCTTCTCATCTAATTTTTTACTTTGCTCTCTCTGCATTTTCTCAAGGGCTTCTTTAGCTTCTTTTTCTAAATCAACACCTAACTCTTTTAATGCATTACTGTGAGCTTTCATTAATTCTTCTGTAATTTTAACTATTCTTAATAATTCCTGTCTTTCTTTAGCTAAAGTTGTTAAACTTCCTTTATGAAATCCAATTTGTTCTTGTTTATTTTCTGCCATCTTAAATTTAATAAATAACTAATTGTAAAAAAGAACCCACTTCTCTGGCCTTATCACCAGATTTGGTCCTAATTCTGGACATATCAATTCCGTATCTTATGCCCGTTGAAGTTTGATAATAATCAGGCTTTCCAATATTGAGTTCCAGACCCAACCGAGAATACACTCCCTGTCCATCTGCTCTTTCATCTCCAGTACGAACTCCTATCCAACCCCCTCCAACAATAAAGTTAGTATTAGGTCCAAAAGGGTTTCCTAATTTCGCTTCTATCCCAGCATTATATGCAGCCAACCTTTGAGTCTCTTCTTTTCCTTTTACCAGTACACCTACAAATTGTCCTTGTACATACAATGGTCCAATAATTCTTATTTCTGAACCAACACTTACATCAGGTCCACCACCAAAATTACGATCTTTAGTTTCATATACCATTCCACCTGTACCGAAGATATATCCCCCTAACCTCATTTTTGGACTATGTTGCTCTTGTAAATCGGGAGAGGCTTGTTTTTGAGATAAACCTGCAGGATCTACTCTTTTTGTTCTAAGAGAATCTGCATTTACATAAGTAGTATCAACTCCTGTGTATACAGTTGTTTCATTAGCTTGTGCTTGACTAGCTAAACCTAAAACTGCAGCAGTTAAAGCCCCAAATATTTTTTTTCTTGCCATTTTTTATTTTTTATTTATCGCTTTATTAATGCCTCTTCTCATGTTTACCATAATTTGTTCAAATGGTGTGTATTGCCTTTGTTCCATATTTTCAAGAGAATCATGCACTCCCGCATCTTCCATTAATCTTTTTGTTGTTGTTTGATATTCTTGAATCCCAGCATTAACCGCTTGTTCTATAGCCGTTGGTGTCCATGCATCAACTGCTTCACTTTCTTCTAAATATCTTTTAAGATCTTCTTCCCCCACATAACCCTCATCTCTTGTTACATATCTTAAACTTGATTCTGGTTTTAACCGAGGGAGAAAAGGATTAACTGCTGTTCTATGAAAGATCTCTAACCCCCTAGCTGGATATGTTCTAACTCCTCCAACGTTCGCTCTCACTAATGAGATTATAGTGTAATGTTTATGATCTCTAATAATTTCTTGTTCTGAGTCAGCCAACAACTCAAAAGGATAATAACATGATTCTTCTGGAGATATCCACCTGCCTCTCACACTATCATCTGGTTTTGAGTCATATAAGGCTAAAACTAATCTATCAACACCCATTCTTTCCATCTCAGACAGACCATCCATTAAAGCAGAATATATCGGTGTTGCACCTATTGACTCTTGAACTCTTCCTAGTTCTACATTTCGATTAAATAATGAAAACCCCATTTATTGCTCCATTAAACTCTTATATCTATACCATTATAAACAGGCGTCTGATTTTCAAGGGCATATGCAACTTGTCTAACCACGTTTTGTGACCTTCTTGTAAAAGTTCCATCTGCTCTTCTTACTAAACCTTCTAATGCCTCTAAATCTTTCTCAGCTGCTCTTCCATCTCTAATTATTCTCCTAGCAGCATGGATAGCCTGTAGTTTATTATATAACTTCTGAGCACCAGGCGACATTGTTAATCTTAAAACTGTCATCTTCTTATCTCCTTTTAACCCCTTTTTATCTATAATATCAAAATTTTCATCATTTATAAACCTTTCTATTTTAATTACTGTAAAGTAATAAATAATAAAACAAAAACCTTATATACTAAAAATGGTACACTAATTTCAAAAATGGTACTTAAGAACCAAAAATGGGATAGTGTATTAGAACTATTCTTCAATAACCCCGAAGAATATTTTACGATTAGAAGGATAAATAAAGAGACTAAAGTTCCAACTTCAACGATTCAGAGATACTTAAGGGAATTAAGAATAAAAGGTATAATAGATGAAAAAAATAAATTTTCATACAACAACTATTCAAAATTTCTAAAAACCTTCTTTATGATAAACAAGATGTATGAAGCAGGTTTAATAGACTTCTTAATAAAAGAGTTAAATCCTTCATTAATAGTAGTTTTTGGAAGCGTAAGAAAAGGAGAATATGATAAAGATTCAGATATTGATATATTCATAGAAACGCCAGTCAAAAAAGAATTAAGTTTAAAAGAATATGAAAAAATACTAAAGCATAAAATAGATATATTCCTGGAATCAAATATTAAAAGAGTGCCAAAGAGTCTATTAAATAATATCCTAAATGGAATAAAATTGTTTGGATATGTAAAATGAATGACATAATGAACTGGAAAGACTGTGAAAGAAACTTCATAAGGAAGATAGAGGTAGATAATGATAGAATAAAAGCAATAACAGAAAAGGCAATGTTAAGATTAAAAAGGGCTAAAAATACAAAAATAAACCAAGATACAGTTTCTCTCGTGGTAGAAGATTATTATGAGGTAATAAAAGAATTGCTTGTAGCCTATCTATTGAAAAATGGGTTAAGATCAAAAAATCATCAATGCTTGATCAGTTATTTCTATATAAATAATAAAGACTATGAAGGTGAAAGTTATCTAATCTCGCAAATGTCATTTTTTAGGAATAGGTTAAATTATTATGGTGAAGACATTCCAATGGAATTTTATGAAAAAAACAAAAAAGAATTTGAAAATATTATAAATATAATAAAAGGGTTAATAAAATGAAAAATATAATTCTAAAACATGCTCTAAATAATGCTGTTCAATTTAATGGAAAAGCCAATCCAGGAGCAGTCATAGGGAAGGTCTTGCAGGAAAATCCCAGCTTAAAAAATAATATCCAGCAAATATCACAAGAAATTAATGAAATAGTAAAAGAAGTAAACTCTTTATCATTAGAAGAACAAAAAAATAAACTGAAAAATTATAATATTCCTCAAAAAAAGAAAATAAAAGAAGTTCTAACAATTCCCAGTTTACCAAAAGCAAAAAAGGGCAAAGTAGTAATGCGTTTTGCTCCAAACCCAAATGGTCCAATGTCTCTAGGCCACTCCAGAATTGCTCTATGGAATTATTTTTTTGTTCAAAGATACAAAGGAACTTTCATTTTAAGATTTGATGATACAGATCCTAAGAACAAAGTTCCAATGAAAGAAGCTTATAAGTGGTTTGAAGAGGATCTAAAGTGGTTAAAAATTAAAATAAATAAAAGAATAATTCAGTCTGGGAGATTGAAAATTTACTACAAATATGCTGAGAAATTAATAGAGAGTAATAATGCTTATATCTGTACCTGCGATCAGGAAGAATTCAAAAAATTAATAGATAAAAGCATGGAATGTGAATGCAGAAATTTATCCAGTTCAGAAGCACTAAAAAGATGGAAAAAAATGTTTAAAAAATATAAGGAAGGGGAAGCTGTCTACAGGGTAAAGACAAACATCATGCATGAAAATCCGGCAGTAAGAGATTGGCCAGCGTTTAGAATAGTAAACAAATCAAGTCATCCACTAAATAAAAAAGCAAAGGTATGGCCATTGCTAAACTTCGCTTCGGCAATTGATGATCATGAGCTTGAAGTAACCCATATTTTAAGAGGAATTGATTTGGAAATATCGGATATAAGGCAGAAATACATTTACGACTATTTCAGTTGGCAATATCCTGAAACAATCTACTTAGGAAGAATAATATTTTCAGGAGTAAAATCAACTTCAGAAGCTAAGAGATTAATTCAAGAAAAGAAGCTTACAGGATGGGATGATCCAAGGCTAGGCACATTAAAGGCTTTAAGAAAGCGAGGGTTTCAGCCAGATACAGTTATCAATTTTATAAAAGATGCCAGATTGACAAAATCAGAGATCCATGTCAATTTTGAAAAATTAGCGCATTTAAACAAGGAAGTAATAGACAAAAAAGCAAAGAGGTATTTTGCAATTATCAATCCCAAAAAAATTAGAATAAATAATGCCCCCAAATTAACAGCTAAACTGCCTTTACATCCTAATTTAAAGAAAGGTTTTAGAATATTAAAGTCATCAGGAGAATTTTACATTCAAGACAAGTTAGGAAAAAACAAGATATACAGATTAATGCATTTATTCAATTTTAAAAACAAAGAATATATTTCAACAGCCCCAGATCAAAATTTAAACGCATCCTTAATTCACTGGCTTCCTGTTTCAAAAGATTTGGTAAATATAGAAATAGTAATGGATAATGCCAAAAAAATAAAGGCAATAGCCGAATCATCAATAAAAAAAGTAAAAAAAGATGAAATTATTCAGCTAGAAAGAAATTTCTTTATAAGATGTGAGCTTAATACTCCTAAAAAGAGAGTATTTTATTTTGCTCATAAATAATCATTCAGAATAGAATATTACAATTCTGGGTAGGTGTTGAGAGTCTGGGCTGTCGCTTGTAAGAAAATCAAAATATCCTTCTGTATTCTCATCTGACGAGATTAATACTAATCCATTATTTGCAAAGCCAGACATCCATGAGATAGCAGCAGAACTTACATCCCATCTCCTCCATTTGTATCCGGAATCAATATTTATTGCATCTTGAACAAGAGATTCAAAAGAGGGTTGATTATTCCATTCTAACCCATTTTCTGTCCATCCAGATGACACTCTCCTTACTCCAATATTGCCCACTATACCCCCCCATATATTTGAACGCATTGTACCATATAACTCTAAAAATGCTTGTTGAATATTAAGCCCTTGTACCCTGGACATATCAAATGCAATATAAGCCCTGTTTATGTTATAAATAATTTGATCCTCCTCATCTCTTCCAACAAAAGCATCATCTCTATTGGGCCATTCAAAGAACAATATCTGATCTCTGCATGGTGGACAAACAAATTTTACAATCCTAGTATCCTTCCCATCTTTTGGCTGTAAGGTTATAGTTTTCAATGTTTCTGGTGATCTTGTTTTTTGCATCACATAGTCATTTCTTTTTAAGTCCCACAATCCAGGAAGGAGGTCTCCGTCATTAACAATCGTCTCAAATCCTGGGCTTTCTACCTTTAATCTTAGCTTATATCCTGTTCTAACATAAAACATAGAATATTCCCCTTTTGAGTTTGTGCTGCTTGAAGGTCCAGGTGGCTGTATCTGTGATATTGTTGCTCCGCTGATAGGTGCACCATCTTGTGATGTAACCCTGCCTAGCATAGTTGTATAGTTCCCATTAAAATCAAAAGAAACTGTGTTGGTCCCGACAAATGATGTTTGCTCATATACATCGCAGTATATTGCATACGGACTTGCGGTCACACCAACAAGAGAGGCTATTTTGTTTATTATGTCAGGTAAATGCATTATGTAATCTGATCTAAACTTGTTCAGGTCAGTAGCCAATGTAATCTGCTTCTCCCCCTGAAAACCTCCATATGTATTGATGAACTCAGCTATCTCAATTGCTCTTCCTAGCTCATCTCTTTTTTTGAAATAGCCGGTCATAAATTCTAATATGGTCGTGTTAACATACCTTAAATATAATTTTGTTTCGCTATCAAATAAAGGCTCAGATGTATAAATTGTATAGGGTCTATCGCCAGAAATCTTCTGCATCTCTACTTCCAAAACAATATCAGCCAATGTCTTTCCTCTTCCACTAATTCTAACAGGCCATATTAGGGGCCAATATCTCCCTAATGGATCCTTGCTTATAGTTCCAATTACATTTCCATAAGAAACAGCTTCTATACCTATACTTCCTATTGGTGCCCTTGAATCAGAATCAACAGTTCTTACATCTATTTCTTTCCCATTAACTACTAAATTTCCAACGCCATTTGAATTAGTAGTAGTTGCTAAAACACTTTCTTCTTTTATACCTTGAAAAGTTACCCTAGAAGGGGTTGGATCAGGAACTCCTGATGTATCAATCGCTCTAAACTCAACAGTATGTACTCCTTTATCATAAAAGGCTGTAGCCAAAACAAGGCGATTTTCAGTATATGACCTCCATGGGTCATTATCTATTCTGTATTCAAATCTTGCTACTCTATCCCCTGGATCATTGTCTCTGCCACTGAATTCTATTACAAATTCTTTTCCTTCTTGTGTAAAATAAGTTCTGTCTATAAAAGTCTCAGGAGGGTTATTACTTCTTTGCGTAGTATTTACTACAGGCTGAGTTGGAGCAGAATAATAAACCCCCTCTTCAGAATTATCACATTCTAATGTAAGTAAAGAGGCTAGAGATGCTACAATTGCAAAACGTCTGCTAAACCTTCTTCCAGCTAAGCTCATAAAAATAGCAGAATTTCAATATTAATAAACATTACTCTATAGCATTTCCAGTTAAAACTTTTATTATTTGTAGGATTATTAATCTAACTCATTTTTTTCTTTTCACCAAATTTTTCATCTCAAGAAAAAAGTCATCTTATACAAAAGTTTTTTATAATGACAAATTTTGTAAATAATATGCTCAAAAAGATTAGCAGGATGAAAACCCATCACCAGATAATCTTCTCTATAATGATAGGTGTAGCAGTTATATCTTTTTGGAGGGGTGTTTGGGAATTACAAGACATATATCTTTTTCCAAATAATTGAGCTTATGGTCATCAATCATAATTGGAATAAGTATATTAATAATAACACATTATATAACAAAAGAATTAATGTAATATAGGAGTAAAATGGTTGAATTTGATGAAATCGGTCCAGAAAAAATTTTTGAAGTTTATCATCCAAAAACAGGGATGCATGGCTTTGTTGTAATTGATTCTCTTGCAAGAGGACCTGGAAAGGGAGGCATTAGAATGACTCCTAGTGTTTCTGTTGAAGAAGTCTCAAAACTGGCAAGAGTAATGACTTGGAAATGCTCTCTTGCTGACCTTCCCTTTGGGGGGGCTAAATCAGGAATAATAGCAGATGATAAATCCATAAGCAAGAAAGAAAAGAAAGAATTAGTGGAGGAGTTTGCTAAAGCTTTAAAATTAATCTCTCCTTCCATGTATATAGCAGCTCCTGATATGAATACCTCAGAGCAGGAAATGGAATGGTTTGCAAAGGCAAATGGAAATAAAAAATCCTGTACAGGGAAACCTAAAAAAATGGGTGGTCTGCCGCATGAACTTGGCTCAACAGGTTTTGGAGTTTATCATGCAACATTAGTCGCTCTAAAGCATAAAAAAATGAATGTAAAGAGCACAACAGTGGCAATAGAGGGTTTTGGGAATGTTGGATGGTTTGCAGCTAAATTCCTGTCAGAGCACGGAGCTAAATTAGTAGCAGTCTCAGATTCATCTGGTGTGATTTACAATAAAGATGGATTAAATTTCAAAGAATTAGCAATGGTAAAAAAAGAAAAAGGGAGAGTTACAGATTACCAGGATGGGACAAGAATCCCAAGCAGAGACATAATAGGATTAGAGGTAGATGTATTAATAACAGCAGCTATTCCAGATCTAATTTCTCCGGGTGATGTTGATAATATAAAAGCTAAAATCATAGTTGAAGGAAGCAACATTCCAATGACCCATGAGACAGAAGAGCTATTGACTAAAAAAGGAATTTTAATAATCCCTGATTTTGTAGCAAATGCCGGTGGTGTTATAAGCAGCTATGCAGAGCATAAAGGATTCTCAGAAAAAAAAATGTTTGAATTAGTGGAAGAAAAAATAACAAAAAATACTTCTATTGTATTAAAGAATTTAGATAAACATGAAAATTGTGTAAGATGCTCTGCCTTAACCATAGCAAGGGATAGAGTGAGAAAAGTTTGCAAGGTTTGTAGACTATAACTTTTTATTGTTTCTCTTTTCATAAATTATATGGTATACTTTGATGCTCCATTAAATCATCTTCATGTAAATGACGCCTATTTTAGGGTGTTAGAAGATTATGGAAAAACACCGGAAGCTGATTGGTTCGCTAGAGCTATAAAAAGAAAAGATGGGGTACATAATGTCTACCCTGTTTATTTTAAGGTCAAAACTAGAAGGTTTATTAATAGGAGAGAGGCATTGAATATTTTAGAAAACCAGCTAAGAAGGCTAGAAGAGAGAGTATAACTAAACATTTTTAAACATTCTTTAATTTGGTTCTGTTAACTTAAATAATGATGATTAATCATTACTTATGGAATTTTGATAAAATTCTTAGATTATTTGATGTATGCTGATAACTTCATGAGGGATAACTCTCGGCCTCATTAGATTGTAGAAGAATTTCCACATTTCGCACCAGAGATTGGCTGTGTCCAATCTCTTGAACCCTCTGAACTTCTTGTACCAGAGGTTAATCTTACTGTTAAGACACTCAATCCTATTGTTAGAGAGCACATAATATTTACCTT
>JACQNJ010000006.1 GCA_016203115.1 Candidatus Woesearchaeota archaeon | reverse complement strand
GCTTGATTTTCTTCTTCCATTTAACTGGCTTGTTTATCTCTGCCCTTAATTGCAGTAGTTGCTCTGATTTGTTTGCTTCTGCTGTTTCATTTATTGCTGTTTGGTTTAATAAAGGAAGAGTTTGGTTTAATTCTATTGTTTGATTTAAGGTTGAAATTGTTTGGTTGATTATTAGTGTTTGAGTTTCATTTGCTTCTTCATTTTCTGGAGCCTGAATTTCTTCTGTCTCATTTTGCAATTGAATTGTTTCATTTAATTCTGCAGTTTGATTTGGCTCTGGAATAGTTTCTGTCTCATTAATAGTTTGATTTAATTCTTCAGCAATAATCACTTCAGTTTCATCTGTCAACTCTGTAGTTTGATTTGGCTCTTCAGCAGTAATTGTCTCACCTTGTATTTCAGCTTCTTTGATTTTTATTTCAGTTTCAGCAATAATACTCCCATCGTCAATTAATGCAGCTGTGACAATGCTGTTTTTCTCCAGCTCTAAACCCAATTCATTAATGTCAAAGTTTAATATATCTACATAGTAGCTTCCATTGATTAATTCTAAGTTTAATTCGCTTACTTTCTTTTGTATCTCCTCTGTATCAGTTTTAAAAATAATTACAGAATCTTCATTGACATAAGAGTTTACTGTTAATGTTAAGAATTCTTCCTTAACAGCAAATCCTGTTAAATCAGATTGTCTCCAAAAATAGAAAGAGCTTACAATAACAAGAATAACAAAAATAAGCAAAGTAAAATTAAGTTTTCTAAAATTCCAGAAGCTATTAGAGATTTTTCTATTTCTTGTCATTTTTCTTAACAACCCTCCGGTAAACAGTCCATATAGTTCTGGGATCTCTGGATAACATTCTTGCAATAGTGCTATACCTTAGTTCACATTCCTCATGTAAGAATCTCACAATATGCTCTAAAACGCTCAATTCTCTTCTAGAAAAAAATAAAAGTGGAATATAATACTGTGAATCTGCAAAAACTAGATTTCCAGGAAATTTTTCAGAAGCGCTTCTATAAGACTGGTAAATCGTCTTGTTGCTTCTTTTCATTAATTTGGAAATCTCCTTAGTGCTCAGCCCTAAATGCTCTCTTAAATATTTGACAACAGTTTCTAAGCAGCTCAGCTTATCACTAAAAATAGTAACAGGAATAAGAAGTTCTTTTTGATCTAATTTACGCAAGAGCTGCCAGCTTGTAAGCTTATGCTCCTCTTTAACTTTTTCAAAAAGATTATTTAATTCAAAAAAAGAGCGATCTAACTCACTCCTAATGCCACTACCACCTCTTTTTTCTGCATACATAAGGAATAAAACTCTCCACTAAGTAACAATTTTATGTAAGTAAAGTTATATTTAAATGTTTCTAGAAGTAAGTAAAAACAGCTACATTTGTAAGCAAAGATTCTTATCTGATAAGAGTTTAAAGATGTTTTTGTAAGTAAAAGGCTATTATGTAAGTTAACTTACCTTTCATATTAGGTACATTTCTAACAGATAGGTCTGCTACTTTTCTTGCCTGATAGGCTGTAGCACTGTTATTTAACCTTTTTAAGGTCTCAAGAAGTTTAGATTTATTTAGTTTCATAAAGCTAATTAAATCAGCCTTATGAAATAATTTCGGGATAAAACATACTCCATAAAAATCATCGATTATATAAACACAAATCTATTCATCTTTATTGCATGACATGGCAAATATTAAAGACAGAGATTTTTGAAAAAAAATTCAGTAAACTCGATAAAAGCATACAGCAGCAAATTGAAAGTATAAGGGATCAGCTAAAAATAAATCCATATATTGGAAAACCCTTGCATGTTGATTATCTGAGAGAAAAGAAGGTAGGAAAATTCAGAATATATTATTTAATTTACCAGGAATATGTAATTATTTATATGATTACTATTAGTGAAAAAAAGGATCAACAGAAGGCAATAAACACTATTCGTTTATTTCTTGATAAGTATCATCAGGAAATAGAGAACTGGATTAAAGAGCACAAACATTAATTCCAAAACTTTACTCTTCCTTCTTTAATATCTTTTAATCCTTGTACTAATTCAGCCAAAAGCTCCATATCTATCTCTTCCATGCTTTTAAATTTCTGATATTCTTTCCTTGAGATTGTTACAGTTTCCATATTTAAAATATGAAATCGTCTTATTTAAGCCTTTCTCCCGTCTCTTAATCACTCCCTTATCTGAGAGAAAGTATCTATTTCTAAAATAATAGAAGTATGTATTAGCAATTTAATCAATTTGTTAAGGAGTTCTAAAGAATATAATTCACTTAACCTGACTCCTAGAAAATTCAAGCTGAAAAAAGAAAAACCGATAGAGGAGCTTAGAAAAGTATAAATTTACCACATAAAATTATCTGCTTGCATCAGCCTGTCTTTCTAACTCTAATTTTCTAGATATGGCAGAACTTGCTTGCTCAGAGTTATAAGCGCTTAATATTTCTTCAGATAAAGCATTTATCATCTTTTTTTTCTTGCCATATGATTTTTGATAAGCCCCTTGCACCATCATTCTCAAAGCAATATCCACCCTCCTCTGTGGTGCGCAATCCACAGCCTGAGGATACTTAGCTCCACCATACTCAATAGAAGTTATTTCTTCTCTAGGCGCAGCATTTTCCAAAGCCTTCACAAAAACTTCAACAGGATTTTTTTTAGTTTTAGCCTCAATAAGCTCAAAAGTATCATAAACAATTTTATACACAGTATAACTTTTTCCAGAGCATTTTCCAGAAGTTAGTTTATGCTTCTTCCCCCTATGTCCTGGTATCATCAGCTTATTCATTAATCTTTCAACAATAGGGTATTTATTTTTCCAAAATCTTACAACAGTATTCTTTCCTCCTGTTTTAGGAACTAAGATTGGATTCAAATTAATGTAATTAACCAAGCCTCTATCCTTAATTTCAATGCCATTTGTATCCCATTTGTTAAAAAGTTTCATCATGGTTCAATCACATTTTTATGATCCCAAGGATTGTATGGTCTTTCTTGATTAAATAAATTCAAACTTTCAACTTCAGAAGTTATATCAACAGTTTCTCCCATAGGATTAGTTTCTCTATCAAGCTTATCCATTTTATCTTCTACCCTTCTCTATTTTTCCTCTGATTAAAGCATTTAAACTCTGGTCATTTACTTTTATGACTTGCCACCTTATTCCAGGAATATCCCCCTTAGATTTTCCCATTGGTCCTCCAATAGATTCAACAATAACTTCATCATGCTCATTTATCATTTTAATGGCATTATACCCTGGAACGAAAACAGCTATTTTCTTTCCATTTTTAATTAATTGAACAACAACACAATTTGATGTTAAAAACCCATTAGCTAAAAAATTATGATTATCTGACAAAGTAGTTATATCATAAACATCCTCTTGATCAACCAGGTCTATAGTTTCTATTGTTTCCCACACCATGCCATTTTCTAGCCCATTAGTGGCATTTTTGCACCATATCTCAAAACTAGGCATATATTTATTCGGCACTTTTATTAAACTCTCTTGAATTTTATTTCGCATCCAATAACCAGCACTGCTTTCAGTCAATCCATCTAAGCCTATTTGTCGCACTGCCTTACTAATAGAATGCCCATTCTTAGTTAAAACTTTAATCTCTTTTAAAGCAGCAATTCTTTTCTTAATTATATTTTTCTTTATTAACAAATACTCATACATTAAGCACGAAGCTTCACTCCTATCTTTTGAATAAGCAAAGCCGATTTTACCATATAAATTAAGTAAAGATTTTAAATCAGAATGTAAAGAAATTATGTATTGTATCGTCCTTGCTCCATCTCTTCTAATAAATTCATTTCTTGGAATAACTGATTTAATTTCTATATCAAAATCTTTCAAAATCTTTGAAAGAGAATCAACAAAGTCTTGAATTGATATGTCTTTTAATTTATTAATCCCAAAATCCGGACTCATAGGAGTTGTATGATTTCTCTTTTTGGATATGGAAGGTTTTCTCATTTCAGAGCCAAAATAAGATCTTAAAAATTCTTTTTTAATCCATTTGGGGGCATTATTTAGCCATCTAGGAATGCTATAATCCAGCAATGTCTTATTGCCAACAGGAGCACCTAGAGCTATTAACAATAAAGCTAGACTTTTATTTGTAATTCTAAACTGGTATGATTTTCCTTTTATGGTTCTAATCCCCTTAGTAGAATTAACGTAGCTCGTGCTTATGCCCTCAAATACCTTAGAGATACTGAATCCCAGATCAGATATGTCTTTTTTAATTTCTTCAAGGTCTTCTGGCTTCCCTGTGAAAACAATTTTATATCTCAAAGAATTTTCAGCTCTATCCTCATAAATTCCTCCATCCCCAAACATATGCCCAAGAATCCTGGTAATCTTAGCTACGTTTTTATTTGAAGCTCTGAATGGTAGTAAGTTCTTTGCCTCTAATTCTCGGTATACCTTAGAAAATTTGGTATTAAAAGGCGCAACCTCTTCTAAAATACTTTTATCAACTATGAGAACATCACTATCCTCGTATTCAACAGATTCGTAAGGATAAGCAACTATTTTATCTCCTGCTTTTAGTTCTTTAAGGTCTAATATTCCCTTATTACTATAAAGTGGATGATCTTGTGTTGCAATTAGTTCTCTGCCTGTCTCTTTTATTCTAACCCTATAAACAATGTCATTTTGTTTTTTAGTGTTAAACTTCATATAAGCAACAATTTTTGTAGGCTCTAATTCTTTTTTATTAAAGTCAACAGAAATAATCTTACCTTCATAGTTTAGAATATCTCTAATCTTAATATAAGAGCCGTCTAAAAGAACTTTTGTATCTGGATGAACGCATTTTCTCATCGCTGAGTTTGGCTGCTTAGCTTCTCTTTGTGTTTTCTCAAGAACAATGCCCTTTGCTTGCGGACTTCCTTTCAATGGATCAGATTTTCTTTTTAAATTTAGAGCTCTCTTCATAAACCATTTATTGCTCCATCTAAACTTATTTCGTTTATTCTTTAATTTTTTGCCGGCGTTTAACCCATTAGATTTATTTCCCATTATTGCACCTTAATACTAGCATGAAAATATTTTTGCAAGATTGTATTATAAAATTTTATATTCTTACCATTTCTCCCGATGATCAAAGCCTTAATAGAGGTATCAGCATGAATTTCAATAAGTTCTCCTTTATCCTCAATGCTATCCGCATGCAAAGGGTAAATAAGACCATTTATAAATTTAACCTTATCCTCACTAAACTCGACTATTTTAAGTTTTTTCTTAGTTAATTTTGAAAATAATTTAACATTCTCACCGTGCTTCCCAATAGCCTTTGCCCCATAATTCTCTTGAACAACAAAAAGGAAGTAATCATCATTATAAAAAAGATCTTTTACCTTAGAATGAGTCAATTGCTCAAAAAGATTTATCTGCTGAATTGTTTCATTGGAATATTTCATGTTAAAAGCTTAAAACAGAAATAGAAAAAGGCTTCTTGCAGATAACGCCTAATTCCTCATTGGTTTCCTTCATCTCTTTCAGAGTAGCATTAAAAATTTTGCAATAATGTTTTAAATCATTCAACACATCCTTGGGGCAGTTGCTAGAAGCATACACAAGTTTTACTTTGCCTTTTTTCAAATTCTTAAGAGTCAATTCCGTACCTAGAATAATCTTTCCCTCTTTCAAAGCAGCTCTTAATTCCTTCATTTCAAATTGCCCCTCATCTTTGCAATCAAACTCGGTAATCCTGTTCCAACAGGTATTTCCTGATTCAGCATCACATTTTCAATTACAGAGTTCAATTTATCTTCTTCTCCCTTTAAAGTTGCATTTATGATATGTTTTATAGGGGTTTCGAAGCTTGCTCTAGCTAAAACACTTTCCTTCTCACCAGTAATGCCACTTCTTGTTATTCCTTTAATAGAACCAGCAGAAGTCATTACATCAGCCAGCAACATAATATGCCTTATATCAATATCCAAACCCTGATTTTCAATAACTTCAATAGCCTCGTTGATAATAGCCTGTCTTGCAGCTTCAATTCCTAAAACAGCTTCAGTCTTGAAAATATCATTCGTAACAGTTTTCCTGCAATCAACACCTTCTATATCTAAAACCCCTTCTAAACTATTCCCAACGCAAATAACAATAAATTCATTGTCTCTTTTCACAGGCAACACTTGCTTAATTCCCTTGACTCCTTTAACGTGTAGCTCCCTGCACTTCTCTCTCAACTGATATAATTCTTTCAATTCAAATTGTTCTGCTTTAGGTTTAATGGTAATAAAGTCTCTATTAATCTTGACACTCGCATTTTTCAAAGTGTCTTCTATAACCTTAGAAACAAAATTCTCGCTGATTCCAAAGTCTCTCATCTTTTTCTTGTCTAGATAAACTTCAACTCTAAATTGAGTCATGTTAATAGTAAACTCCTCAACTAATTCGCCCAGTTTAGTTTGTTTGATAGATACAGCAACTTTCTTAACAGCTGCTGCATCCTTTGAAATATCTTTTTGTAGGTAAACTTCAATTTTAGGTGTGCTTGGCTCTTTTCTGGCGTCTAGTAATTCAATAAGTCTGGGCAGCCCCAAAGTGACAGCAACTTCAGCAACGCCCGCAAAGTGGAATACATTGAGCGTCATTTGAGTACCTGGTTCACCAATGCTTTCAGCAGTGACAATTCCTATAGATTCTCCAGGATTTACCTGTGAAGAATCAAAAGCATTTTTCACTCTCTCTAGAACTTTTCTTATTTCATCAGTTTTCAGTTTATTAGCAGTAGCTTCATCTCTAACTTCATCTATCAATTTCTGAGGTAGTATATTATACTCTTCATAAACAGATTTAACCATAAGCCATAACCTCTTTCACAATTTTACTGACATTGATTTTACCGCCTTCACTCTTATGTACATCAATGCCATCATCGCCATACTTAAATTGGACAATCTTTCCATTAGCATCTCTCACAGTCAAATCATACTCCACCTTCAAGTCCTGTAGCGCATTAGACAATCTTCTGTACAAATATCCGGATTTAGGAGTTCTAAGTGCAGTATCCATTAAGCTGTCCCTTCCAGTCATAGCATGGAAGAAATACTCTGTCGGGGTTAATCCAGTTCTATAACCTCCATAAACAAACCCCTTAGACAAAGGACTCAAGCTTCCTTTTTCAAAAATAGGTAATGTTCTTAATCTATATCCATTTCTAATTCTCCCTCCTCGCAAAGATTGTTGCCCGACAGAAGCCGCCATCTGAACAACGTTTAATATATTGCCAGTAGCTCCAGATTTAGCCATTAAAATTGTTGAATTTTCTCCTTGTATATGCTCGAAAACAATCTCACCAATTTTATTTCTTAGGCTGTTAAGGTTTTGTAGTATGTGCTTCTCCAGCGTCTCTTCAGAAGTCAAAGCAGGCATAGCTTCTAGCTTTCCATCTTTATACTGCTGAATTAGTTCTTCAACCTTCTTCTCAGTCTGAAAGGTTAGTTCCTTATTCCTGGAAACAACATTTTCAGGTAGATCAGTATCAGATATCGATGTGGTAAAACCATTTCTCAAAAGAACTTCTATACCCAGTCTAAACAATTTTCCAAGCAAATCAATTCCTGCCTCTTCACCATATTTAGCATAAAGAGCTCTAATCAATGTGCCATTATCCTCCCCAATAGTAGCCTTATCAATAAATCCTTCAACTAGTTTTCCTTTCTCAATTTTAACAATTCTCCCATCTCTAGAGTTCCCTATAAAATCAAAATTCCTTGGAAGTAAGGCGCCAAATATATCCTTGCCTTCAATATTTTTCCCTTTAATAGTGCTAAAATCAGTCACACCTATAGAATACAATATTTGAACAGCCTCTTCCCTTGTAAAGCTTAATCCATCAGTCAATAAATAATTTCCAGTAATTGCATCATTAGTACATCCAACAACATTATACCCATTTTTAGGAGTGATAATATGACTCTGTACCTGCATCAAGATGTCAGCTTCAGCTCTTGCCTCTTCAGTTTGAGGGATATGGAGATTCATCTCATCTCCATCAAAATCTGCATTGTAAGGTGTACACACTCCAGGATTTAGTCTAAATGAACTCCCGGGCAAAATAACAATTTTATGGCACATAATGCTCATTCTGTGTAGGCTCGGCTGTCTGTTAAAAACACAAATATCTCCATGCATTAAATGTCTCTCAACAACACACCCAGGAATTAAATCAATTAAAATTTGTTCTTTTGTTTCCTCAGCAATCTTTTTTTTCTTGTGGTCTAAAGTTATAACATAATTAGCTCCCAAATATTTTTTAGGCCCATTATTTATTAATTCTTTCAGCCATTCAACATTCCATGATGTAACCCTTTCAGGAATAGTAAGTTCCATAGCAACAGATTTAGGTATTCCAACCTCATTAAATCTAATCTTTGGGTCAGGGCTGATAACAGTTCTCGCTGCATAATTCACTCTTTTACCAGCCAGATTATATCTAAACCTTCCTTCTTTGCTTTTTATCCTTTCAGAAAGAGTTTTCAATGGCTGTCCAGATCTATGTCTTGCCGGAGGTACCTGAGTAATCTCATTGTCAAAATAGGTTGTAACATGATACTGTAATAAGTCCCACAAATCCTCGATGATAATTTCTGGAGCCCCCGCATTAATGTTTTCAAATAATCTTTGATTAATTCTCACAATATCTCCAAGTTTATGGGTCAAATCATCCTCACTTCTCTCGCCAGATTCTAGAGTAATGCTCGGTCTGACCGTAACTGGAGGAATAGGCAACAAGGTTAATATCATCCATTCAGGCCTTGCATATTCTGGATCATAACCAAATAATTTTATATCCTCATCAGAAATCTTTTCAATTCTCGCTCTGACCTCAATAGGGCTTAATCTAATGTCATTTTCAACATAGCTGCTGGGTTTTTCAAATTTAACTTTAAACTGTTTTGCCTGGCAGTGAGGGCATTTGCCCAAATCCTTTAAAGTTTTAAATCCTTTGAGCCCCTTGCCTTTCAAATTCTCTTTAAGTACTAAAAATTTCCCACATTCTCGGCATGTATATTTCAAAAAATTAAGAATTTGCTTTACATATTTAATGTGAACAACAGGCCTTGCCAAATCCATATAACCAAAATGACCTGGGCATTCTTTTAATTTACAGTTGCAGGTCTTACAGCGCAGACCAGGATCAATAACTCCTAACTTTATATCCATCAATCCCCCGTCAACAGGATATCCTTCTTTATCATAGAGTTCTGGAGTAACAATTTTGACACTAGCCATTTTTTTAATTACTCTTGGACTTAATAAACCAAAAACAATACTTCCAACTTTTTTGTAAATATATTCGCTTGTCATATTAGTATTTGCTTCTCAAAAGCAGTTTAGGATAGATGCATAACGATTTAAGTTCATCCATCAGCAATTTAAATGCATAGCTAAGTTCTATTGCAGTAATCTCAACATTGCTTCCGCATTTAAGGCATTGTTTAATATCCTTAAAAGTATCATTTACAGCCAACATTCCGCATTTCTCACAAACATAAACAATAGTCTTATCTGAATCAAATCTTTCTTTCAGCAATAAGCTTGCACCATGGGCTACAAAACAGTCTTTCTCCATTTCTCCAACTCTTAATCCTCCCCCTCTTGCTCTCCCCTCAATAGGTTGTCTCGTCAATAATTGTATTCTACCAGAAGCTCTTGCATGCAGTTTATTGGCAACCATATGTTTTAACCTTAAATAGTACATATTCCCAACAAAAATTCTTGCTTTAAATTTCTCACCAGTCATACCGTTATAGAAAACCTCAGTTCCATTTTCTCTAAATCCAAGTTGGACTAATTCCTTCCTTAAGTCACTCTCTTTTTCAACATCAAAAGTAGTTCCATCAATATATCTTCCAGCTAAACTCCCGACTTTACCCGCAACAACCTCTATAAGGTGGCTGATAGTCATTCTTCCAGGGATGCTATGTGGGGAAAAGATAATGTCTGGAGTTATTCCAGAAGCTGAAAAGGGCATATTCTCCTCATCAATAACCATTCCAACTACACCTTTCTGCCCGTGTCTAGAAGCAAATTTATCACCAATTTCTGGGATCCTTTGATGTCGTAATCTAATTTGAACAACTTTATTGCCTTCCTCATTCTCAGTGATAACCACCATGTCAACTACTCCACCCTCACCTTCTCGCACAGTTACAGAACTTTCTCTTCTTGTACTTGCTGCAATGCTGAACTCTTCCATCTCGCCTAAAAATCTTGGTGGGCTCGTCCTTCCTATAACAACCTCGTCTTCCTTGACCTTAGCCCCAGCATATACAATTCCATCTTTCTCCAAATGTTTGTAATCTTTTTCTGATTTGTATCCTTTAACTTCCTTGTCCGGAACATGAATTTCGTCAGTCAATCCTCCACTATACCTTAGTTCTTCTGCATCATATGGTCTAAAATAAGTACTCCTAACTAAACCTCTTTGCACAGATCCCCTATTCAAGATTATAGAGTCCTCCATGTTGTATCCTTCAAAGCTCATTAATGCAATAGTGACATTCTGACCAGCAGGATGCTTATCATAATCTAAAACATCATGCATAAATGATTTTACAATAGGCTTCTCAGGATTATGTAAAACGCTTACATCAGTATCCATCCTCATGAGGAAATTAGTTGCATATAGGCCAACACTCTGTTTCTGAATTTTACTTCCTCTAATTAGTCTTGATGAACTCCCAAAATTAGAATAAGGAATCAAACTGGTGGTCAACCCCAAAATAACAACAGGGCTAATTTCCAAGTGTGTATGCTTAGAAGTTAAATCCTGCTCACTCAATGCAATTAAAGATTCCTCTTCTTCTAAAGCATCTAAATATTCTATAACTCCCTCCTTTAATAAATCATCCCAAGACAGACTACCCTGGTTAAGCTTATCAACATGCTCCTTGGTAAAAAAAGATTTCCCATTTTCAACTCTAATCAAAGGTCTTCTCAGCCTTCCCTTAGAGGTTTCAATGTGAACCTCATTTATTTTAGGATCATAAATTAGGTTTATTCCCTCTAAAACTTTATCTCCAATTCTTTTATCCTTTACATTTTTAACAAAATCAAGGGGATTCTCCACAGTTCCTACATACTTATTATCTAAAAAAACATCAGACATCTTGTTTCAACCCACAATTTTCTAAAATCTTTCTAATCTTCTCTTCAGAGATTTCCTCTTGAGAGATACTTGCCAGCATTGCCAAATTTTTCCTTAATCCAATCGGAGTTCCTTCAGGGGTTTCAATAGGCCCTAATCTCCCCCAATGAGTGCTGTGCAAGGCTCTAGCATCAAAGTTCTCCTGTGTTGTTGATAAAAGGCTAACAACTCTCTGCAGATGAGAGACAGTAGCAGTAAAGTTAGTTCTATCAATATTTTGGCTAATTCCTTTTCTTCCACCAACCCAAACTCCTGTTGCCATTGCACTTTTGATCCTTGAAGTCAACAGTTGATCTCTTATAATGATTTTTACAGACTGGAATTTGCCCCTCTTAACTAGTCTTTGGAAGTTATAAAGCATATCTTGAATTAATGTTCTTAAATTAACTCTAAACAAATCAGCTAGAAGATCTCCGCTTAATTTTAACCTCTTGTCCATATAATGATCCTTATCACTTAATTGTAAGTTTCCTTTGCTTACCACTAAAAACCTTTTAATATACTTGCACAAAGTATAAGCTTTTCTAAGCCTGTCTTCAGGTTTTATCCCTAAATGAGGGAATAAGTACTTGTCAATCATCTCAGAAGCTCTTTCAATTTTCTCTTCTCTAGACTGGGTAATTCCAATCTTTTTGGCCATAAACTCTAAAGCATCATCCTGGGTTTTCAAATCAAGGCATTCATACAGGTTAATGAAAATATCGTCATAAGATTTATCTTTAGAAATAGCATCAGAAATTTCCTGGTCCTTAACTAAGCCTAAAGCTTTAATCACAGCAACAACAGGTATTCTTTTTAGTCTCGTAAATGAAAAATAAAAAATTCCATCTTTCATCTGTTCAATCAAATGTGGAATTCTATAGCTACCCCTTTCAGAATACAATTTTGCGGTATATTTGCTGGGTCCTGTTTTAGCCTTATCGATAAATAGTTTATTAGAGGCTAAATCTTCAACAATAATCAAAACTCTCTCATTTCCATTTAAAATAAAGTAGCCTCCAGGATCATTAGGATCCTCATAAGCTTGAGTCAAGCTCTCCTTATTTAACCCATTTAGATGACAGTATTTTGATTTAAGCATGACAGGAATTTTGCCTATAGGAACAGTAAAAGATTCTCTTTCAACTCCGTCAATATATGTACTAACACTCAAATTAACAGGAGCGGAGTAAGTTAATTTTCTTAATCTTGCTTCCATAGGAAAGACATTCCTTCTGCTTCCATCAGCCTCAACCAATAAAGGCTTCTCAACTTTTATTTTTCCTAGTTTAATTTTAAAGTCCTGAACCTCACTAGGAATGATAGTAGGAATAACTTCATTAGCTTCATCGATAATTTCCTGCATTCTTTTATCCATGAAATTATTGAAAGATTTAATATTTGATTCTACAATAGAATGCTTTGAAAAATAATCACCAATGAGTTTTTTATATCCTTCAACCATTTTATGCAACAACTACCCTATAAAAAAAAGACTCCCCCACAGTAGGGCTTTTCCTTACAATTTTGATAATATCTCCTTTTTCTACACTCATGCCCTCAAGAGCAGGATCAGTTCTCTTAATCTTAGGCAACTGTTTTTTATCAATATTAAATTGCTTCATTAATTCTTCCATCTCTTCTGGAGTCATCTTAATGTGTTTGGGTACTAAAATATGCGTCCTCACATCAAATTTCTTCTCTGTTTTTACTGCCGATTTTTTTACCATTTTTGTATATAAATCCGGGCCGGACGGGATTTCCATAAATTTGCATAAGCAATACTCTTTTGAACCCGCGACCACTTGGTTAAAAGCTTCACCATATACTCAAGTGCTCTACCAAGCTGAGCTACCGGCCCATCCGCCCTGACCGGGATTCGAACCCGGGTCCCGGCCTTTCTGCATTAACTCGACAGGGCCGGATGATAGACCCCTACACTATCAGGGCACACCTCCAAAATAGTCTCATTGAAATACGAATGAGATAAGTTTTTAAAAGTGATGAAAAGATTAAATACTTCTCTAAATTTCTGGAAAAGCCTGTTATAACTGTTATTTTTTTGATAATATGTCTGCTCCTGCATTTTAAGAAAATCCTTCTCGGTTTAAGTGGAAAAATGGATGAATATATAAGCATTTCTATTGTCCCCTCAGTGTAGATAAAGAGTTACTTCTTTACCAAACACTTTCTCAAATTCCTTAAGATATTTCTCAGTTAAGGTTGCATGAACAGGTACAACCACAGTCGTTAAGTAATCATAAAATTCTTTTAGCTCAATCTTAGAAGGCTTACCGAACTTGTGATTCTTTACTTCTATCTTGACAACCTGCCCTTTTTTAGATTCCTCTTCTTCAAGAAGGAAAATAACATTCTCGAATAAATAAGCCTTGCACTGTTTGTCTCCATACTTCAAGATATAGGCAGATTTTTCAATTGCTTTTGATTTCCTTTTCTGAATGTTTTCTCCAATCCTCCTAACAAACAGACGAGCGACTCTTCTTAATTTCTGTGATTCTGCTTTGCTCAACTTCTTCCTAGCATCTTGTAATTCACAATAGCGATCTAACTGCTGCTTAGAAATTTTCTTTTCCCCTACTAATTTTTTTAACCCCAACTCAGGTTTATTTTTAACACCATAGAATGAAAAAAGATCCTTGAGAGATTCCTCAACTTCAGCATGCATTTTTTTGTCTTTAATGGTTTCAGATCTTCCTTCAAGAACATTAAATAATTTTTTTATCCTTTGAAGGTATTCATGAGCTCCTTTCAGCAATCTATCAATCTCAGCTCCTTTAACATCTTTTAATGCACCATGCTCAATATCTTTATAGTATTTTCTTATCTCCTCCAAGTTCTTTACATATTTTTCTTCTAGTAATTTTTCTTTTTGAACAAAAGTTTCTCTTAATAAGTTTATAGTCTCTGCCGGAGTTGCAGGATTCAGTCCATAGGTCATTAAAGCCGCTTGTGCTGGATTCAGCATAGCATAATATAGATCTTCCCCAACAACACTTAACAGTTTTCCTCTCGTCCTTTCCAAAAGTTTTTCCCCAAGCTCCATCTGCATATCAATAGCTTCAGAGCTAGGTTTGATCCTTCCCATTTTCAAAAGTAGCTTCCACGGCATAAACACTCCTCTATCATACAAAGGAACGCCATCCCTTAAGAAAGTAAAAATAACAGGGTTGGCATCCTTAACACTCTCCCAAAAATCTGTTAAAATATAAGTTTGAATATGGAATTGCTTATTCACTCCTGTAATCTTAGCAGCCTCTAATCCCTGTCCTATAATGATCGCTCTTAATTTATCCTTAAGTTCAAATCTTGACATTCTCTTTACATCGGTGTCATCAACAACGACATAAACATCAATATCATTGCTTTTTTTATCTCCCCTGAACAAGCTCCCAGCTGCAATATAACTTACAATATACTTGTCAAATTTCTTTAGCACCATAGACTTGTGAATTTCAGAAATTCTGATAGCAGCTAGAAAATCCTTAGGGTCATATATAGTAGCCCCCATTGCAATCATTTGCAATAGTTCATACTTTCCATCAAAGCAGTTTTCCTTTAATTCATCCAATAATAAAACTTGAATTTTAATTTTAGGATCAACAGTTTTGGCAAGCTTGTTAACCTCAATACTTGCCTTATCAGCAAAATCAAATTTGTTTAATTTCTTGTCAGCAGGGTTATTTAACAGCATCAAGACATTAATAGCATCTTTATCTTCTAGTTCTCTGCGCTCTTCTAAAGGCTCCTGCCCCTTCATAGCAACCCTCGGAGGAAGCAGAGCAAAGCCTACCAGATTTTTCCTGTAATCCTTTAGAATAAGATCCTTTAAATTTTCCAGGTCTTTTTTAATTTGGTCAAATTTTTTCTTAAGCTCTTCTGAGAGAGGAGAATCTAAGGAGGGTAAAGAGTTCATAATAACTTACTTTCTTTATTTCCCTTTTTTAAATCTTTCTTTTTAAAAAAGTACATTCCAACTGCAAAGATTATAAATAAAACAGCCAAGCCAGTACTAAGGAAAAACATCTTGTTAAAAATAGGGTTAATCCACTCTGCAAGAACCTTCTGAATTGGTTCTATAAGAGAGGCATTCTCTCCAAAGTAACTCGACAATAAGTCTCCATTAACAGCAGACTGAGCTATCTTATAATAAACTGCAGCCAATCCAGTTGCAATAGCTCCCTTAACAGACAAGATATAAGCACTTTCTTTCCAGTTCATAAACCCCACATAAACCAGTATAATGCCAAGAAGGATAAGGATTATAGAAATGATAAAAGTAGTAGCAACATAGCTTCCATAATTCTTCGCCCTATCAATAACATCATTAACTTGCTGGTCTGCCTGCTTAACTTGATCATCTATTTGTTTCTGTAGATCAGGCTGGGATTTAATAAATCCTTTAGGGTCTTCACTAAGCTGCTTAATTTGTTGGCACTCCTCAGTATTAGGAGTAGCTGCACAAGCTTGTTTAAACTCATCCAAAGAAACACCTGGAGGGAGCACATTCTGCAATAAAAGGTTTAAGTTTTCAGGTGAGGTAATAACATCTTCTACAACAGTTGCTGTTTTACCCTTCAAAGAATCAATAGTCCCAAAAGCCATTTGAGCAAAAACACCAAGCAAAAGTAAGCTTAAACCTATGCCAAAAAATACTCTCCCGAAAAATTTGCTTAAAGACTGCAAGAACCCCATGATAAAAATAAATAACAACCACTATATAAACCTATTTTCTTTTAAACAAAAAGTAAACAATGATGACAATCAAAACCAAAACAACTAACGGAACATCCGGTAATAGATTATACCTGCTCATAAGCCATACCGCAATTAATAGAAAAAGTAATGTATTTATCCCCCATCCCTTTCTTTGATGTCCTAAACTTCTTTCAAATTCTCTTCTGAATTTCTTATTCTTAAAAAGCTCCCTCATTTCCTTATTCAAGAAGACATCCCCCTAAAATAACCTATCTATCTCGTTATATAAATGTTTCTCAATAATTTTAAACAGTAGAAATTTTTAAAAACTTAGCTTAATTTATGTTTTTATGGCAACTTCAAATATTTACTTAGTCGAGAACGATATACATCATTGGGAAACACCCTTGCCTAAAGGGACTATTAGATACAGACCATTGATTGATCTTTCAAGAACAGAATTAATTAGCCCATTAGGCATGGAATCAGTAAGAGAAAAAGGTTCAAGATATATGGTTGAAGCATCAGCTGCAATATACCTTGCAAGAATATTACGTAGAGGCTCATCTAAACAAGGAGAGGAACTTCTTTTTGAAGGTAACATCGGAATATATCAAATAGGGACTATCCCAGGAACAGAACTATACGGTTATTATTTGAGAAAAGAAAGAAAAATTTGGTTAGCCAGACCAAATACTCCAAGGTTTAGAGAAAAAAGTGAGTTGCATAGAAGTGGGCTATGTAGGGTTATTTTTGGAGAAGCAACGACTGAAAGAGGAAGGGACGAAAGAGTAAGAGCAATTATAAGAGGCTATGAAGTAACACCAGAAGAAACAAAAAGAATCAGCCTTGAAGAAAGGAAACATGGAAATTTTGGAAGACTGCCAGAAGATGTCATGTAATTAAAAATTCTTATCTAAAAATTCATCACTCATTAATCTTTCATTAATTTCTCCTCTCAGATTTTCAAATAATAAATCTTTAGTTTCTTTTTTATAATTGCTTAACAACCAAGCTAATTTAACAAAAGTTGTCTCAGGAGTCATGTCATTTAAATGTCCTAATACCCTAATCTCCTGCATTTCTCTTTGGTTAGAATAAACATTCATATTTAATCTGCCAAAAATTGTCTGGGCAGCTAATACAACAACAGTCTTTTTAGTTAAAGTTTTCAAAGCATTAAATATTTTCTTATGCTCTTTGGTGTATCTATCCAAAACACTTGTTGGTAAATTCCCAATGCCAGAAGCTTCTATCACTAATCCATCATAATTTTTAAAAAATAAAAACTGCTTTGCATCCATGTTAATTGTGCTCTTCAATAATCCAATCTTTAATTTATCATTAAATAATCTTAACTCTAGTTTTCCATTGTGTTTTTTATTAAAGTTTTTATCAACATACTTTATCTCCCCTTTTCTATAATCAACTAAAGCCCATGGTTTAGAATTTATAGCTTTAAAAGCATCTCTCCTAGAAGCATGCATTTTCCTCGTCTTCAATCCAGATAAAATAGCACAATAATCATCATTCATGCTGTTATGCATGCATATTCCTACATCGCACATTTCAGAATTAACAGCAAAGTAAACAGCATTTATCAAATTCATTCCAGCATCAGAGCTTCCTCTGTCAGAACTTCTTTGTGATCCAACCAGTAAAACAGGAACAGGTAAATTTTCTAAGGCAAAAGACAAAGCAGCAGAAGTATAATGTAAAAAATCAGTGCCGTGTGTTATTATAACTCCCTTTGCTCCATCCTCTATTTCTTTTTTAATCTCTCTTGCTAAAATATTAAAATGAACAAATCTAATATCCTGGCTCCAGATATTTCCTATTAACCTTGAATTTATTGAAGCTATCTCATTCAGCTCAGGAAACATATTCAAAATTTCCTCTGGTTTAAATCTTGGAGCAACAGCGCCTGTTTTGTAATCAACCACAGAAGCAACTGTTCCACCTGTATGCAAAATAGAAATTTTCTTTAATTTTTTATTAAAGTTAAAACTAAAAACCTTTTTTTCTGTTTTATTTTTGCTTATTAGCTTTATTTTCTTAATCTCTTTTTTGTTTATTCCAATATTATACCCTGAATTTAATTTGACAGTAATAATATCCTTCTTTTGTGATTGTATAAACCCCCCATCATACTCTTTGTCTCTTGTAATAACATTTATAACATCTCCATTTGCAAGTTTCATATAAAAATATCAACTTAATTTGTATAAAAACTTATTGTAAATTTTTATTTCATCACTTAAAGTTAGTAAATTTTTTATTTTTACAAGGAAAAAATTGACAAGAAATATCGGATAACCCATAAAAAAATAAAGCAAGATTATCCTATAAAATATAGTTTTACATAAACAAATATTTATATATAAGAACTGACAAGAAAAGATACAAATAAAAAATATGGGCGTTAAAAACTTACTCAAACCGTATAAATGTCAAAAACGTTTATTGGCGTAAACGTTTATGATTTCGGCTTGTGTAAATCATTGGGCTTAAGTTAATTTCTAAAGAGGTATATGTAGAACTATCTTATAAATATTATTATAGTGAAAACTATAGATAGTAAGATATATGCCAAAAGATAATAATCAAAAAACAAGATATAAGGGGGATAGGAAAATGGATTTTTTAATACAAGACGCATTGCAAACATCGAAAGAAAAAGATAGCTTCAGTCATTTTGAAGTTGGAAAAGCTACAATTAAAGTCGTAGGAGTAGGCGGAGCAGGCACAAATATGACTTCTTGGTTATACAAGAAGGGAATACAAGGAGCAGAAATTTTTGCTCTGAACACAGATAAACAACATCTTGATATTTCTGAAGCCGACAGCAAGATATTAATAGGTAGAGATCTTACAAAAGGTCTCGGAGCTGGAGGTTATCCTAATGTGGGTTCTGAAGCAGCAAAAGAAAATTTGCATGATATTAAAGAATCACTTACAGGTTCAGACATGGTCTTTGTCTGCGCAGGTATGGGTGGAGGAACAGGAACAGGAGCTGCACCTGTAGTAGCAAAACAAGCTAAAGAAACAGGTTCTATCGTTATTGGTACAGTCACAATGCCATTAAACATTGAAAAGGCAAGAATCGACAAGGCTGAATTTGGTCTGCAACAGCTAAGACAAGTATGCGACACAGTTATTGTTATTGATAATAACAGATTAGTGACTATCGCAGGAAACTTACCTTTGAAGCAGGCTTTTGCAGTAGCAAATGAATTAGTCTCAACAATGATTAAGGGCATTGTAGAAACAATAGCAGTTCCATCTTTAGTAAACCTAGACTATGCTGATGTAAAAGCTATTATGACCAATGGTGGAGTCTCCATAATAGGAATTGGCGAATCAGATACTGACGCAAGAGTAGATGAAGCTGTAAAGAGAGCTCTTAGTAACCCCTTACTAGATGTAAGCTATGCAGGAGCAACAGGTGCATTAATCCACATAACAGGCGGAGAAGACCTGACATTAGATGACGTAAGCAGAGTGGGTGAAGTTGTCTCTGATGCACTGGACCCAGACGCTCAAGTAATTTGGGGAGCAAGAATTTCTGAAGACATGAACAATAAACTCAGAGTCATGGTAATAATAACAGGAGTCAGCTCGCCATATATTTTGGGAAAACAAACTTTCTCGCAATCATCTGAATCAAGTAGAAGACTCGGAAACGAGCTTGGTATCGAGATGGTAAAGGCGCACAAAGGATTTCTCTAACCCCCTTTTTGCCTTTAGGGCTAATGCTTCCCTAGCATTAGTCTTTTTTTATTTTTTTAAAAAAATTTAGAATAATAAATTATAAGTAATCTACAAGGTATGGTCCTAATTTTCTAGCAACACTACCCAGGGGGGTATATAATCACATGACTTAAGTCTCCAAATGGAACAGAAACGAATCTGGATAACGGAACGCCCAATAATTGTAAAGCAGTCGCCTCATCTAAAGGAGGAACATGACTTACCAACAAAGTATCCTTACCATAAACTCTGTTGTTGCCAACGACTAAGAAATCTCCTCCCACACCTATTCTGTCTAGGGCTTCTCCTCCTCCAAAAACAAGATAACGATCACTTAATGGAGAACCCACAACCACATCTATTCTAAAACTATCATGATCTAACCCTCCAATAGGAATCATCCATTCGTTAATAGCTTCACTCATCTTCCTTCTTCATCTCTTCTCTAACATCTTTAAACTTGTCTTTAATCTTGCTAAAAAATCCTTTGCTTTCCTTAATTCCTTCTTTAACAGCAGTTACATTCTCTTCTTTAATAACAGGGAAAGCACTAGTACTCATGGTGGCATTACCATATTCATTAAAGTAAGTAAAAGTATTTAATTCATTTCTCTTTTTCTCAAAAAATTTTTCCTCAGAATATCCAACAGGTACAACACTCACAATCTTATAATTCTCAGGAGTTCTCAAGATTCTCGCAACTTCATCTTCATCAAAAGCGCTGATCCACGTAGCATTAACCCCTAAATCAACCGCCTTCAGTAAAATATTTTCTGTAGCTGCACTACAATCTTCAATGCCATAAACCTCTCCTCTGCTCCCATAAAACCTTTCCAAATTGACTAAATCGCTGCAAACAACAACTATGGCAGAAGCCTGTCCAACCCACATCTGCTCCTTGCAAGCCTTGGCAATCCCATTTTTTTTGTCATTATCATCAACAACAATAAACCTCCAATCCTGCAGATTACCAGCAGAAGGCGCTTTAATGGCAACATCTAACAGTTTGCTGATTATTCCAAAATCAACATTCTTTTTAGTAAATGATTTTACTGAAAATCTCTGCTCAATTGCTTTATCTAGTTCCATTTTACAAAGATTTAAATTAGAAAAGGTATATAAAAATTTCCAATGGGATATTCCTCTTTAGTTGAAGTATATAAGGCTCTGGAATCTACATCTAAAAGGCTGGAAAAAACAGAAATAATCTCTGAATTTTTAAAAAAAACAAACAAAGAAGAAATAAAAACAATAATCTATTTGCTGGAAGGAAGGGTTTTTCCAGAATATGATGAGAGAAAAATAGGTTTTAGCACAAGGCTGATGATTAAGGCAATATCCACTGCCTCAGGAAAATCAGTAAAAGAAATAGAAGCAAGCCTAAACAAGTTAGGGGATCTAGGGTTAATAGCAGAAGAAGTCCTTAAAACCAAAGTTCAGTTTACACTAACAAAAAAAAGTTTAGGCATAAACAATGTTTTTTCAAACATTCAAAAGCTTTCAACCTTAGAGGGTCAAGGGACTATAAGCAAAAAAACAGCTCTAGTTATAGAACTGTTAACTCATTCCTCTCCTGAAGAGTCAAAGTATATTGTAAAAACAATCTTAGAAAAACTCAGGATAGGTATAGCCAAGGGTATAGTCAGAGATGCAATAGCAAAAGCGTATTCTCTAGATCCTAAAGAAATAGAAAAAGTAGCAGATATTACAGGAGATTATGGGGAAGTAGCAGAACTTGCAATTTCAAATAACCTAAAAGAAGTAAAATTAAGTCCTAATAAACCCCTCAATTCTATGCTGGCAATAGTGGCAAAAAATGTGAATGAAACATTTGAAGCACTAGGCAAACCGGCTCAATTTGAGTATAAAATAGATGGGTTTAGACTACAGGCTCAAAAAAGTAAATCAATAAGATTATACACAAGAAGAATGGAAAACGTTACAAGGCAATTTCCAGAAATAGTTGAATATCTAAACAAATATGTTTCGGCGCATGATTTCATTCTAGATGCAGAAGCAGTAGCCTTTGATCAAAAAACAGGGAGGCATAAGTCTTTCCAAACAGTCTCACAAAGAATAAAAAGAAAATACAACATTGAAGAAATGGCAAAAAAATTTCCCGTTGAATTAAACATCTTCGATATAATGTACTACAATGGAAAGTCAGTTGTAGATAAACCATTAAAAGAAAGAAGAAAAATTCTTGAATCAATAGTAAAGCAAAAAAAAAGAAAAATAGTCTTAACAGAAAAGTTAGTTACTTTAAATCCAAAAGAAGCCGGAAAATTCTTCAAGAGATCAATAAACGAAGGTTATGAAGGGATTATGGCGAAAAATCTTAATTCCTCATACAAACCAGGCCGTTATGTTAATGGCTGGATGAAAATAAAGAAAATTCTTGATCCTCTGGATCTAGTAATTACAAAATCAGAATTCGGAGAAGGAAAAAGAGCAGGATGGTTAACAAGTTATACAGTTGCATGCAAAGATAAAAATAAATTATTAGAATTAGGAAAAGTTTCTACAGGTGTAAAAGAAAAAACAGCTGGTTTGACATATAATGAATTAACAAAATTATTAAAGCCTTTAATACTAGAAAAAAAAGGAAAAGAGGTTATAGTAGAGCCAAAAATAATTATTGAAGTTGCTTATGAGGAAATACAAGAATCTCAAAAATATAGTTCAGGATATGGATTAAGATTTCCAAGAGTTTTAAGATTGAGGATGAATGAAAAAACAATAAAAGATATTGATGATATAACTAAAGTGATAAAGGTTTACAACTCGCAAAAAGGTAAGAAATAGGTTGTAATATAACAACTAACCAATAACAATCTTAATATAAAGAAATGTTTTAACATTCCAATAATAAACTACAATAAAAAGAGTTGTTAAACACCATTAGATTGGTTGTAAATGATTTTAAAAGAGGAGTTCCTAAATAAGTTAAGACAATTTTTTGGTTTAAATTTATACGAAGTG
>JACQNJ010000031.1 GCA_016203115.1 Candidatus Woesearchaeota archaeon | reverse complement strand
GGGTAAGCCCCAAGAAGGAATCTAATGAGGCCGAGAGTTATCCCTCATGAAGTTATCAGCATACATCAAATAATCTAAGAATTTTATCAAAATTCCATAAGTAATGATTAATCATCATTATTTAAGTTAACAGAACCGCATGAATAAATACCTAAAAATAGGCTTGATTGGCTTAGGATTACTAGTAATTGTATTCTCTGCTTTTATTGCTTATGCATATTATTTTAATCCTAGAATTTACACTCTTTGTTGCATTTCCGAAGAAGAGTTTACTACAGAATTTATAGATCGTGAATTCGTCTTTAGGTATACAAGATCTGGTGGGTTTGAGGTGAGGGGACTAACTATCCAAATAAACGGAGATGGAACTTTTGAGAAAGAAATGGGTAGTTATAATCCACTTGGAAAAGTGTTAATAGAAAAGGGAAGACTAAGCAAGGAAGATATGTTATTGTTGGTTAGCAGGATAGAATCGGGTAATTTCTTTAATCTCCCTAAAGAGTTAAAGAGACTTGACTGTTATGATGCTTCTGAAACCAGTCTAACTATAAGCCTAGATGACAGATACCATGTAGTTTCAGAATACTGCTCTTTTGATACCCCAGAAGGAAATGAGTATCGCAGTTTGGTAAGTCTGGTAAGCCAAATGACGACTAAAGGAGGATATAGAGAATAATACGTGGAGTCAAGGCATAAATATTTAAACAAAATAACCTTACAAATTTAAGAGGTGATGTTAATGCCAAAGGTTAAAACTATGAAAAAATCTTCTTCAAAGAAAAAGACTATGAAGAGCAAGAAAAAAAATGTTTGTGAGTTTTGCTAAACTCTCTTTTATTTTTCTATAAACAATACTCCTTTTTTATTTTTAAATGCTTTATTTCCAGTAACAAACAAAAAACTTTTTTCTATTTCTCTTTGATAAGATTAGATTAAAAAAAGAAAAAAAGGCTTTTAGCCTATTTTTAGATAATTGTCTATTGCTAGTTTGCCTGAACCTCTAAGAGTTAAGGCAATAGCTCCTGCTAAGAGCACCATTGGAAGCTCGTAGTTTGTAAAGACTCCATCCTTTAAATGAGCTGTAAATAGAGCTACTAACATATTTACTGCCAACAATAAACCAGCGTATCTTGTGAACAATCCAATTACTAAAGCTATACCTCCAAAGAATTCTACTAATGCTACTACCCAAGCTGCTATTCCTGGTAAAGGTATACTCAAACCTGCAAAAAATTGGGCTGTTCCTGGGATTCCACCAAATAGTTTATCTGCTCCATGTGCTATAAAGACTGCACCTAATGCGAGCCTTAAGAATAAAGGAGCCCATGTACTGTACTTATCTAATTTACTTAAACACATATTTTTATCCCCCCTTAAATCGTTATTATTAATTATAGAATAATATTTAAGTAGATTTCTGTTTTATTTGTTATGGAATTTCCTAGTAAGTTTAAAATAATTGTTAAGGCTAATTCTAAGAAAAATGAGGTTATTGGATATGATGAACTAAAAAAAGGTTATAATGTTAGAATAAAAGCAAAGGCTGAAGACAATAAAGCTAATAAAGAAATTATTAAATTCTTAAGTAAAACAAGTGGCAAAAAAGTAAGGATAGTTTCTGGGTTAAGAAGTAAGGAGAAGTTAATAGAAATTAAATAATTCTATTTTTTAGTCCTTTTCTTTTATGAATTTCCGGCTCTTCAAGATAATTTTCTTTTGGGGTTATTGGAATGGTATGTACAAATTGTACCCACCCTTTAGAAAGCTCTTCGTCTCTTTCCCTCATCTTATTAATATACTGTTATGGTCTTTTGAATCTGTTAGAACAAGCACAATGTCCCCTAATACAAACCACCATTCCTCATTAAACTAGGTTCTTCTTATTTGTTTTCCCTGAAAAACAACTAAAGCTTTGTCTGATTCCAGTTTTTAATTCATAAAATATTAACATTTATAAAGCTGGTACGCAAGGTTATCCAGTTGACTAGTGAATGTAATATATATTTATACAAATTGGTAAAGATTTTTTTGTTTTAAGATGCTATTTATCATTATACTTCTTTTAAGAATAATATTAAGATCATAATTAAACTTTCCATAGATAACTGCTTTTAGATATTTTAACATGTTTTCTTTGGAATCAAAAGTTCTTTCTTTGTTGCTTAATGTTTTTCTTGCTGCTGACCTTACAACCCAGACTCCAAGTGCAGCATAATATTCTTCTGTTTCAAACCTTATTACTAAAACTGATGCTTGTCTTTTCATTTGTTTTAAAAATTGTAAAATCGGAAGACGAGCTGCATAGTAGCCGCCAACACAATTAGAAGCATAGGTTTTTCTTCCAAAATGAGTTTCAGAATCTGTTGCCCATTTTATTTCTTCTGAATTAGGATTCCAGCTGCTCCTTGGCATATATCCTTCAAACAACTCATAATTGAAAACACCTGGAAACATCAGAATGTAATAATAATTTCCAAAATAATTTCCTTCGTAAATTCTGAAATCCTCTATTGGATTATAACCTTTTATTTCATTTATTATATTTTTCCCTATATTGTCATCTGTTGCAGTTATTGAAAATCTAGTTGGAACTAGTTTTCTGTTCTTTTTTAATCCTAGAACTCCAATGGTTAATAATTGGGATATTGCATGCTCATCAATCCCTTTATTGAAAAGATAGTATGAAGCTTCATTTGCCTTGAAATCTGTGTCTGATATCACCTTTTCTACTTTTGGATTTACTTTTACATTCTCTGTTATTTTTACTTTTTCCAATCCAACAGAAGGACCCATTGGCAATCGTACATTATCAAAGCTTGTTGTTAAGTTTGGTTTTTTCTTAAGATAGACCTCAATATCAACAGGCTTGCTGCCAATGCCTATTTCCTGGGCAATATCTAAGAATTTACTGCCACTTTTGAAGGCTTTTACATTTGTTGTGAACCTAGAGTTAATTAAGGCAGACCTTAACCTTATTATGTCATTAATTGTGAAATCTGTTTGAGGCCAGAAAGTCTGCGCATCATGTATCCATGCATCTTCTGTCTCTTCTGGAGGGCTTAGAATCCCTACGTTTACTTTAGGATAACTTAATTTACTTCCGATGAAGATTGTGGGCGGACTTGAGCCGAAAAAATCCTGCTTATCCCACTTTATAATCTTTTCAAATCCAATGTAATTATTCTGGATAATTTTCTGGAGTTCTTTTTTCGAGATAAATTTTGGATAGACGGGCATTATGTATTATAAGATAAGAAAGTATTAATATGTTTCCAACCATTATAATATATTCCTATAACCTGAAAAACTTAATTTTTTAAAAAATTACTATGCCTGGGATGGGGTATTTCATCCCATAACTTATTTAAAGTCTTTTGAGTGAGGTATTTCCATGAAATCAAATGAAGTTATTAAGAAATATTTGGACTTTTTCAAGTCTAAAGGACACTCTATTATTCCTTCTGCTCCTTTAGTCCCTGAAAATGATCCTACTGTCTTGTTCACAACTGCTGGAATGCATCCTTTAGTCCCTTTTTTACTAGGAGAGCCGCACCCTAAGGGTAAAAGGTTAGTTAATGTACAGAAGTGCGTAAGAACTGTAGATATTGATGAAGTTGGAGATGAGAATCATCTAACTTTTTTTCAGATGCTTGGAAATTGGAGCTTAGGAGACTATTTTAAAAAAGAAGCCCTAAGCTGGTCATATGAGTTTTTGACAAAGGAGCTTAAGATTCCTAAGAGTAAGCTGTATGTGACTTGCTTTAAAGGAGATAATGATGCTCCGAAAGACGAAGAGGCTGCAAAAATTTGGAATTCAGTAGGGGTAGAAAAGGATCACATTTTCTTTTTAGGAAAAAAAGATAATTGGTGGGGGCCTGCTGGAAAAACCGGGCCTTGCGGACCTGATTCTGAGATGTTTTACTGGAATTCTGATGAAAAACCGAGAAAAACCCAAGACCCTGAAAATTGCAAAACATTCGTAGAAATATGGAATGATGTCTTTATGGAGTATAACAAACTAGAAGAGGGCAAAATTGTGCAACTAAACCAAAAAAATGTTGATACTGGTATGGGCGTTGAGAGGGTGTGTGTTGTCTTGCAAAATAAAAAATCTGTTTATGAGACTGATTTGTTCGAGCCCATAATCAAAAGAATAAGAATTCTTGCTAAAACTAAAAATGAAAGATCTGAAAGGATTATTGCTGACCATGTGAGAGCAGTAAGTTTTATTTTAGCTGAGAGGGTATTGCCTAGTAATGTTGAGCAAGGATATGTCCTAAGAAAACTGATAAGAAGAGCTTACAGGCATGCAAAAAATATGGGAATTGAGGTTTCATTGTCTAGTGTTGCTGAGGTTGTCATCAAACAGTATTCAGATGCTTACCCCGAGCTAAACGGTAATGAGCATTTTATTTTTGGAGAGTTGGAGAAAGAAGAGGAAAAATTTCAAGCTACTTTAGAAAAAGGGTTGAGAGAATTTGAAAGGAATATTGGGGGGGTTGAGAGAGTTATACCTGGAAAATTTGCTTTTGATTTGTATCAGAGCTTCGGATTTCCTTTAGAAATAATCAAAGATTTGGCTCAAGAGAAAAAATTAGAAGTTGATGAGATTGGATTCTATAAGGAATTAACTAAACATCAAAGTTTAAGCAGAGCTTCTACTGAAAGGAGATTTGCTTCAGGATTGGCTGATCATTCTTATGGGGCTAAAAAACTGCATACTTCCACACATCTACTACATCAGGCTTTAAGATTAATTTTAGGGGAGCAGGTACAGCAAAAAGGGTCCAACATTACCCCAGAAAGACTAAGGTTTGATTTTACTCATCATGGCAAAATGACTAAAGAAGAAATAAAAAAAGTTGAAAATCTAGTGAATAAACAGATTAATGACAGCATAGAAGTTGTTTATGAAGAGATGCCCCTGGATGAAGCTAAAAAAAGCGGAGCTTTGCATTTCTTTGACCAAAAATATCCCGATAAAGTAAAAGTTTACTCCATTGGTCGATTTTCCAAAGAATTCTGCACTGGACCCCATGTTGAGAATACCTCTGAGCTTGGTAAATTTAAAATTGTCAAGGAAGAGGGAATTGCAGCTGGAATCAGGAGGATTAAAGCTGTTTTGGAATAATGGGAATTAGACTTTTTATCATAAGTGCTTTAATAACTTTTTTAGTAATAAATGTTTTAATTGGCAATTTTGAATTAAAAGATGTTTTTATTGGGTTTATCCTTGGAATTTTTCTATTTATCTCTTATTTGGTTTATAAATATTTTAAAAGAACAAGGGGGTAAAATAAACTTCTACAAGTGCTGCAAAAACCAGTGTTCCAACAGCTAAAAGAATTAAATCAAGGCTGTCTATTACTATATGCTTAAACTGCTCTGAAGTTGTTTTATGATTAATTACAGCTACTGAAATTATTCCTCCGGCTAATCCTGCAACGAAATATGCTGCTATCTCAAAAACCCCATGTGTCATATACCTTAGGAGAGATATTGGGACTGCAATGAAATAGCTCCCGAATTCTGAAACCCTATTATTAACAAAGCTTCCTGCTGCAGCACCTATGACAGAAGCATTCCATGCTAAGATAAACAGCGCTCCTGCACCGTAGAAAAATGCGAAAAATATGCAGAAGAATAACACTCTTAGGTTATTTGATAAAATTTTGAAAAATACCTCTCCTATTGACGCATTACCTGTGATGTTTGAATTAATTGAATTTATTGTTGTTACCTGTGCGGAAAATAGGTTGCTTGTCGTTGATTCTGGAAGAACAAGGAAGATTATTGTGTATGCAACTACAAACCCCAAAAATAAGTACATTAAGAAGGCCAGTGCTTTTCCATGCTCTTTAATAAGAACTCTTTCTGGTAAATTCTTATTCAAATCTTTTTTTTCTTCGTATCTTAAGGTTTTATAAAATAGAGGGAATGCAGCTAGAACAGTTAAGAAAACCATGACCATAGAAGCTTGCGATTTGAAAACCCAGAGGGATACAAATGCGCCAATAACTGCATATACAAGCCCATAAATAAACAACCACATCTTGTTTCTTTCTGCTTTTTTAGGGCCGACTAAAGATTCTAAGACCATATTTTAAAGAATTTGTTTTGGTTTATATACTTATCTTTAATTTTTTCCAATATTTTTTATGAACGCTTAAGTATCTTCTAACAAAATAATTAAAAAATCTGTTTTCATCTCCTCCAAATGCCTTATAGTAATATTTCAATCATTATCATAGGATGTTATACCCTTACATATATCCAAATTTTATGTTTTTTATTATATTTGTAAGGGGAAGAGTTTATTGAATAAATTTCTTTTTATTTTTTAAGCAATATTCAGCTCGTTCCAGTTTTATACCCATGTAATATGCATGGTCCAGTCTTGAAATCATTTTTCTTTTTATTATTTCATGAAGGATATCTGTTGCTTTTTTTCCTTCTATTATCTTAATCATTTCATTTTTTTTATTTACCAGACCCGCCTGGATTTTATTTTTATAAATTCTTATCAAGAAATAGCCTTTTGGATCGAGATTTATATCATCTTCACTCCAGGATCTGGCTTTTATTGTTTTTATATTTCTAATTATGTAAACTGGCTTGTAACCACATAAATCTTTATCTTCCTTGTATTTCTTTGACTGCAATACTTTGGCATATTTTTCCATGTGTTTAAAGAAAGGATAGGCTTTATATTAATTTTGATGCTGTGATGAGTATGGCAAATGCTGCTGATAGTACTACCAGAGGAAGTTTATGGAAGAAACATATATAAACAAGAGAAGCATAATAAAATTATGGATAAAAAAAGAGGCTTAAAGATAATTTCAGTTGTTTCAATTCTTGCAATCCTTGTTTTTTCTTATCTTCTTTATATTCATTATAAACCCAGTGAGAGCAAATTCTGCAATTTTGGCGAGGGTTTTAATTGCGATATTGTAAATAAAAGCATATATTCTGAGATATTTGGCATACCTGTTTCTTTGCTAGGCGCATTAACTTTTTTAGCGGTATTCATCTTGAGCAGGCTATCATTACAAAATTATAAAAAAAAAGTTAGCTATTATTTTATTTTTGATTCTAAGTTCATGATTGAAACAATTTTCTGGGTCTCTGCTGCCAGCCTATTGTTTGCATTATACCTTGTTTATATTGAAGCATTCGTGCTTTATAGCTTCTGTATTTTTTGTTTGATTGGGGATATTTTAATTATTATTACATTAATTGTTTCTTATATTCTTATGAAAGAGGAGAAAAAATGAAGGTCTTAATTATTGTTCTTTTAATTGGGCTATTGATTATAGCTGGATGCAATGGGAGTAAATATACCCGGGAACAACTTGATGGATTGGCTACTTGTTTAAAGGAAAAAGGTGTTAAGGAATATGGAGCATTTTGGTGCCCTAACTGTGCGAAACAGCAGAAAATGTTTGGAAAGTCTTATGATATTATTAAAGAAGGAGTTTATGTTGAATGCGATCCGAGAGGTGATGATCCTCAATCAGAGTTGTGCTTAGAGAAAAAAGTAGAAAAATATCCAACTTGGGAATTTCCTAATGACGAAGTTTTAATTGGAGTACAGGAGTTTGAAGTCTTAGCTCAAAAAAGCGGCTGTACCTTATGAAACATTTTTACCTTGCTTTAATTGCTGGAGGATTTCTTGCTTTAATAGGCATGATTTTAGGAAATGGTTTAACCAGCATGGTTACAGTAGAACTGCCTACATTGCCTGTTGTGATTACTACTGCTCTAATTGACAGCATCAATCCTTGCGCTATTGGTGTTTTGATTTTATTGATTGGGACATTATTGCTTTTATCCCATGACAAAAAAAAGATGCTGAGGGTCGGACTTATCTATATTACTGCTGTTTATGTTACTTATTTTCTAGCTGGAATTGGGTTATTGTTTTTTTTGCAGAAAATTGGAGCCTTAATTTTTACAGTCCCTTTACTCGGCGCTATTTCCGTCTCTAATTTTATAGGCGTCATTGTTGCTCTTATTGTTATTCTAGGAGGATTAGTTGAAATTAAAGATTTTTTCTGGTATGGCAAAGGTTTTAGCTTGAGCATCTCTCCTAAAAATGCCAAGAGAATAAAGAAATATATCAAAAATGTTACCATTCCTGGAACTATCTTATTAGGCATATTTGTTGCTGGTGTTGAATTGCCCTGTACAGGGGGCCCTTATCTAGCCATCACCACCCTACTTTCTAAAATAGGACTAAATTTTACTATTGTTTCGTATTTATTATTTTATAATTTTATATTTGTATTGCCTCTTATTACAATCTTAGGATTAACTTATTTTGGCATGAGTACTAAAAAAGTTAAAGAGTGGAAACAGTCTGGAAGAAGATGGATGAGGCTGGTTACAGGGATTGTTATGCTAGCTTTAGGTGTACTATTGATATTTTTTTCACTAGGTATAATTAATTTTGTTATTACCTGAATTTTGTAAAAGTTTATATACTATTTATATTGTTGATAGAATATGGACAAAAAGAAGTTAATATGCCTAGATCTAGATAATACATTGATTCTTTCTGATAAATCCCATGTAGAAGCTTATAGTTATGCCTTGAAAAAATTAGGGTACAATGGGTGCGATGAAAGGCATATTGTTAAGTTCTTTGGAAGGCCGAAGCTCGAGATAGCCGAGATATTAATGCCTGGGAGCAATTTAATTGAAAGAAAGGAATTAATAAGGATGCATAATAGATATCTTATCCACTTTTCTTACAAATACGCAAAAAAAATAAGTGGTGTCGAGAATGCTCTTAAAAGACTAAAAAAGAAGTATTTAATTGCTATCCTTTCTAATACAGAGCAGGGAAGTGTGATGTACTTGCTAAAGGGCAGCAAGCTTGACCCAAAACTCTTTGATTTGATAATAGGAAGCGATAAAGTAAAACATTCTAAACCCTATCCTGATGAAATTTTGAAAGCTAAAAAATTGCTAAAACATAAACCAGAGTATATGGTTGGAGATTCTGTTTATGACATCATTGCTGCAAGGAAAGCCAAGGTCAAAGGCATTGGAGTTTTGACTGGACACTACAGTAAAACGGTATTAATGAAGCATAAACCTGCTGCTGTTTTAAAATCAATCAGGGAATTACCCAGATTCTTAAAGATTTAATTTTTGAGAAGCAGTTTTTTTCGCAAATTGCCACTTAGTAATTTCCAGATAACCGTCAAATTCCTTTTCCATAATTTTTTTTCCTTCTAAGATGGTTAATTTCTTACTGAAAATTGGACCATCAATTACTAGAGAGTCTGCATGACCTCCTTCAAAGCCTATATGAAACCCATGTTTTTGTGACAACTTTTTTAAGTCCTTGAAAGAATCTTCTGTTATCTCTTTACCAAGCCAATATTCTGTTAAACCATCTGCTGCCACTTGAGAGATTATAAATTTGTAGCCTTTGTCTAACATCTCTTGAACTAACTCTTCGTGATCATACCCTGCATGTGCTGCAAATACCTCTACCTTTAAAGGAAGTAATGCTTTTTGCAAACTGGCTATTTGAGTCTCTTGCAATCCTATTCCACCTAAAACTAAAGCATCTACTTTGTTCTTTTCCATAATATTTTTTACTATTTCAGCTTCTTGTTTTGGATCTGCTACATCACAAGTTGTGTAAATATGTGGAATGTTTAATATCTTAGCAAACTCTTTTGTAAATTCAACAGTTGGATAATGGAATAAATAGCAATCCCTTCTTGTAGGTTTAATACTTAATAGGTATTTAATATTCCACCCTTTTTCTTTGCAGAAGTCAATAGCATAGGTGCTATCTTTTCCCCCCGAGTATAATACTGCGACGTCCATAAGACCTCCTGATTCTATAGATTTTTAAAGGTTTTGCTTAATAACCAGTAAAAGAATCCAGTTTAATAGTTTTAACATTAAACTCTTTTAATATTTTATACATGATTTCTACCATCTTTGGAGCTCCTGCAATATACCAGGTTTTATCCTGGATATTTTCTATATGATCCTGAATAAATTTTTTATCAATCCTGCCTTTATTGCCCTTGTAAGCTGGATCTTCTGTCATTGTGGAGACTATTCTTATATTATTATTTTTTTCTACTAATGAGTCTAATTCTTTTCTAAAAGCTGTGTTCTTGAAGGTTTTATTTGAATAAAGCAGAGTAACCCTTGTATTCATATTTTTAAAAGTCAAATACCTTAGAATTCCGATAAAAGGAGTTATGCCAATTCCTCCTGCTATGAAAGCTATATCTTTCTCTTCATCTTCATAATAAAATTTTTTACTATAAGGACCAGATACTATCAATTTATCTCCTGGATGCAAAGCATTTAACTCCTGCTTGAATGGGCTGTCATTACGGATGATTGTTGCAAACTCCAAAAAATTTTCTGTTGGTGATGAAACCAGAGAAAAGGGCTTTCCATTTTCAGGAGCTATTTCTATGAATACATGTTGACCAGGGAGATAATCAAAGTTTTTAGGCTTTTCAAGAACAAATGCTTTTGTAAATTCTGCTATTTCTTTTATTTCAAGAATCTTTGAGTGAATATTTTCCTGAATCATTTTTCTATGTCATGTTTTTCAATAGAAACCTTTCCTTCCGTCACTTTTATGACTACTTCATCATCCGGCTTGAAATTGGTTGAAGCAGTTACTGATTCTGGCAACCTTATAATCCCAGCTTTAATGCTCAGAGTTGCTAAGAATTCGTTGGACTCTTTTTGCTTTAACTCTTTCATTACTTTTTTATAATCCTTGTCTGTTTTCATAGCCTGAAATTCTTTTGTCCTATCAAAAAGGAATTTTGCGATTTCATAAGCTATATCCATTTTTGTTGCTTTTGTCAGACCCTGAATGCCTGGACTTACATTTACTTCAACTACATAAGGCCTTAAGCCCTTTAATATATCAATTGCACATATCTCTGCCTTAACACTCTTAGCGCTTTTCACAGCAATGTATTCTGTGTCAGGATCTAAATCAATTTTTTTGCCTTTACCACCCATGTGGATATTGGCTCTTAACTCCCCTTTTGGAGCTTTTCTCTGCATCGCTGTTATAACTTTATTACCTAAAACTAAGGCTCTTAAGTCTGTTGCTCCTGTTTCTACATATTCTTGTATAATATAAGGCTGCTTGAAAACCTCTAAGGCATCCAAGATTGAGTTTGCACTTTCTACAGAATCTGCAAACATGACCCCTTTGCCATGTGTTCCTGATGGAATCTTTATAATTGCCGGAAAATGAGAGCTTGCAACAAGTTTCTTTGCTTCCTCTACTGTTCCTGCTAAATATGTTTTTGGAATTTCAATGCCTGACTTTTGCAATTCTATTAACGTTAAGAATTTATCATGGCCCAGAGTATAGGATTCTGGCAATAATGGAGTATAACATTTATCTTCTAAAACTGCTATAACACTTCTCGATAACAGCGCGTATTTATATGAGCCTTTACAGTAAACACAGTCATAGTCTTTTATTGGCTTACCTTCGTAGATTATCTGATGCTTGTTTTTAGAGCCCAAATGCACCTCTATCTTTTTTATATTAAGCATATCTACTTCATCAAAGAAAGATTTTGCTTTTTCAGCAATCATCTGGCTACTGATACTGCTCAAGCTTATTATTGCTAATTTCATTTTTTCAGCGGATCGATTATAAATTTTCCTTTCTTAAGTATAGAATCTCCGAGTAACACCCTATATTTTAATCTTTTCCTATCCATAATATTGAATATCCCATTGAATTTTCTGCCTTTTATTTCTAGTTTTGCCTTTAAAACGACCCTTGATGTTTTTCCATGCACATTCGTATAATCCCTAACTGCTATTATTGGTCCTAACTTTAATTCTGCTGCTAGGTTAATATCTATTGAAGATCTATTGGCTCCAGTATCTATTTTTGCCAGAACTTCTTTGCCTTCTATTTTAACCTTTTCAACTAGGCCTACTATTTCTCTCTTCCTTAGAACTTCTGTTTTCATTGAGATAAAGGAGTTTTAGGCTTTTTTAAGTGTTTCTAAAAATTGCAGGGTAGAGCTAAAAAAAGAAATTTTTTAAAGATTTAAACCTTCATAAGTTTCATAGGTAATTTTATATATTCAAAAAGAGTAAAATAATTTATGGAGGCTATATCCCCGAAGAAGTATTATTCTTACATAATACTTGCTGTTTTTTTACTTGTGTCAATATTATCTTTTACGGTTATCAAGCCATTTATTATTGCCGTGCTGTCCAGCCTACTTTTAGCTTATTTGTTTTATCCAGTATACAATGCAATAAACAGCAGGATAAAGAATAATACCTTAAGCTCTTTTATTATGGTGATTTTGCTATGTGCTTTGGTTATTGTCCCCTCCTATTTTGCTATTAACTCCTTGGTAAAGGAATCCTTGCTGCTGTTTTCTAGATTAAACCAGTCTTCTCTGCCTATACTACAGTCATTTTCTCCTATTATTGATAGAATTGCACCCTTGTTTTTGGGAAAGGCGCCAGAATTATTCTTAACCATACCTAATTTCCTGCTAAACTTGTTCATAACCTTATTTGTGCTATTTTATTTTTTTAGAGATGGAGAAACTTTACTAGACAAAATAGAAAGCATGATCCCTTTAAGCAGAAAAGATAAGAATTTGTTTATTGATGAATTCAAGAATATAACACATGCTGTTGTTTATGGTTTATTGTTAACTGGGATATTACAGGCCATTGTGATTGTGATAACATTTTACATATTTGACGTGCCGGCTCCTTTCTTATGGGGGTTTGTTGTTTTAATATTTTCACTGCTGCCTGCATTAGGCCCTGTTTTAGTGTGGGCTCCTGCTGCTGTTATAAAATATCTTGATGGGAATAATATAGCTGCTTTAGGCATTGTATTAATTGGTGTTTTAATTGTGACCCCTATTGAATCTATTTTAAAATCGAAATTAATAGGGGATAAGTCTAAACTACACCCAATAGCTGTTGTGCTGGGGGTTTTAGGGGGAATTAAATTTATGGGGCTTATTGGAGTTGTATTTGGGCCATGGATCTTGGCGATATTTGCCACTTTCGTGAAAGCGTACATTGAAAAGATTGAGGATTAAACTTTGTATTTATACAACCATAAAATTAATGAAGTGCTTCTTAGGTTTTTACTTGTGATAGGCATTTCCGAAAAGTCCATAATCAAGTGAATTACTAATCCAATCATTATTGTTGGGATATAAAATATTAAAGAAATTATCAATATTAATAACCAAAACTCAAAAACATGAAATATATGCAATCGGTCTATTTCTATTAATTGTTTTCTTTTTTTGTGGAAGACGTAGGAATTTTTTAGATTTAAATCTCTAAATTTTAAAGCATACCAGATATAATGATCTATATCTATTAAAAACCCCGATAGGAAAACTAAAAAAGAAGATGCCCCATAAAGAGGGAATAGCAAAATACTTAATATACAGCTAATAAGAAAATGCCTGGATAGATCCATATCTTTTTAAGATACATAATTTATAAAAAATGTGCGGGGATCGCATAACTCGGTATTGCGCCGGATTTCTAATAGGCGAATCTCGAATCGAGTTGTGAAAACCGGTTTCCTTTGGATATCTGGGTTCAAATCCCAGTCCCCGCGAATATTTTTAAGTAACATTTAAATTGTTTTTGTTTAAACTTATAATATATGAAAGCAATTTTGCCTGTTGCGGGATATGCTACAAGATTTGGAGAAGTTGCAGAGTGCGTTCCTAAACAACTACTCCCTGTTTTAGGAAAACCTATTCTTGATTATACTTTAGACAAAATTGACAGGATAGGTGAGATAGATAAGATTTATTTAATTACAAATGACAGATTTTATCGACATTTTGCAAATCATACTGCAATAAGAATAGGAAAGCCTATTGAAGTATTGAACGATGGCTCCAAATCAAATGAGGACAGAAGAGGAACAATAAGAGACATAGGTTTAGTATTAGAAAGATCTAAAATTTCTGATGATGTAATGATTGTTTTTCCTGATAATTTGTTTGATTTTAACTTAGAAGATGCTTTAAGAAAGTTTAGGAGAAGGTATTCAGAATATGCTTTTTTAGTTGCATATGATGTTGGAGATTTTGAAAAAGCAAAGAAATTTGGAGTTTTAAGCACTGGTCCTGATGACAGGGTGATGAGTTTTACTGAAAAACCCGATAACCCCACTTCAACCTTATGCTCCACAGGAATCTATTTCCTTCCTAAAACAAGCTTAAAAAGATTCAGTAAATATTTATCAAAAGGAGAAAATAACACGGATGCAATGGGTTATTTTATAGAATGGTTTATCCATGAAGAAAACGTTTTTGCCTACACTTATAATAGTTCTGAGTGGACATGGCTGGATATTGGAACTCCTGAATCTTATAAAGAAGCAAATAGCATATGGGTTGATAAATTTACTATATAATTTCTTCAAGCATTGCTGCAAAAGCCGGTCTTGTAATTAATATACCTGCTGTTACTCCTACAATTGTTGCCAAAGCGAATCCCTTGAATAAACCTGCTCCTGCCCAGAATAATGGAAGCATTGCTGCAAATATCGCGGCATAGGCCACTAAAATTATGAAGAACGCGTTCTTTATGCTTTGCTTCAATGAAGATTGCTGGCCTTTTAGAACTTCATCTGTTATAACAATCTGGTCATTTAACCCTGTACCTATTGTTGCAATAATTCCTGCAATTGTTGCTATATCAATGTTTTGCTTAAATAAAGCTGCAAATCCCAGTATTATGGAGATTTCAGAAACCAAGGTTATAACCATTGGGATGATTATTTTGAATTTTTTGTATCTGATAAATATAAATAAGCAAACTGCCAACAGTGATATTAAACCTACAAGCACTGCATTCCTAAGGAATGATTCTCCTAGAACAGGGCTGATGGATCTTAACTCCAGGAGATCAAGCTTAGCAGGCAAACTTCCTGTTAATAATATTGTCTGGAGCTTGCTCATCTCGCGAGTAGCATCTTTTATTGCATCTTCCTGGGTTGCTCCATAACCTGGACCGGAAATGCTAATTTGTGTTGCTTCTACTCCTTTTAATGTTAAGGCTATTTGCAAACTACTTATCAGCTTATCATCAATGTAAAGATCAAGAGGCTTGCTCAGGTACCTGATGGTAAGAGAGGATGAGGCATTTATATCCAGTTTGGAGGTTGCATCTGCCTGGCTTTTAGCTGCTTTAGGCGATAAAGATATCGAGAATTCAAAAGTACACTGATATTGATTCTCTAGAGGAATACAGCTCCTTATGCCTGAACAAGTTCCATCATCTTTACATACATTAACCAAGTCTTCTTTACTTCCTGTAAAGACTGTTTTATTATCAATTTTTGCTTCAAACTTACCTTGCTTTGCAATTAAATCTTCAACGTCTTCTCTAGTTGCCCCGGCTATTTCAATTATCACAAATTTGTTTCCAAGTAAATCAGAAGCTTCTCTTATTTGAACATCAGACAGGCCAAAAGCATTTAACCTATTCTCCATTATCTGCATTAATGTCTTGAATTCTGAATCAGTTAACTTTTCTTGGGGCTCTAAAATCGCTCTGCTTCCCCCTTCCAAATCAAGACCCTTTCTTAAGTTAGAGCTTACAACTTTTCCTACGGAAATGCCGAGATTATCTGTTTTTTTTACCAGAATATACTCATTTTTATTAGTTATAATTTTTACACTCTGATTAATCTTGGCCTTTTCAAGCTCCTGAATGTAAGAATCAATGTCTTTTACTTCTATGCCATTCAACGATTGAATTATTTCCCTGTTTTTTGGGTTGGTATTAGGAGGAACAGATATTCCTGACTGCGCTGCTTCACTTAAAGCTTCAACACTCTTTATTGAGACTCCTTCTTTGTTAAAACTTGGATTTATAGAAACTAATACTAAAAGAAGGAAAAATAACAATATCAATATCCTAGGCCTTTTAATTAATGAGCTTATCATTGCAGACCTCGCTTTTTAGCATACCACATCAACATTGGGCCATTTCCAAGATAAGTAGCTATTATATCTATTATTATTGCAATTAATATTATTGTGAAAATTTCCTGCAATACTGGATTTACTGTAAAAATTAATGCTGCTATCATTGCTATTATTGTAGCAAAACTCATTGTTAATCCTGTTTTAATTCCAGACATCATCCTTTTCAATAAAGTTGAATCTGATCTTTTAATCATTCTTGTTGTTAGCAAAACATCTGTATCTATGCTGTAACCTATTATTAACAGGAAAGCTGTGATTCCTGGAGCACTTAACTTCATGCCTAGAAAGCTTACTATTGCAAGAGTTACGGTTAAGTCTATAACTGCTGCGCTTATTACTGCAACTGAAGGTATAAACGTCTTAAATGAAATGAAAACTGTTAAGGCCATTAGGACAAAGGACATTATCAAAACCAAAATCAAAGATCTATAAAAGCTTGAGGCAAATGCTGCATTTATTGTCCTTGAGCTGTATTGATCCTCAGCAAAATCTATTTTTGAAGCCAAATAGGATTTCACTTCTTTTTCATCTGCATTGCTAATTTTTATTGTTACCCCCAAGCTTTTTCTCGATGAAAAATCGCTTAATTCCCTGACTGAAAAATCTTCATAATTTTCTGATAATACTTGTTCTACCCCTTGAGCTGTTAAGCCTTCCTTGTCTAGCATTATCTCTATTCCTCCCTTTAACTCCACATCTCTTTTGATTATTTCCCCTGTTGTTGAATAGTTGTAGACTAGAAAACTTAAGCTTAATAAAAGAATTAATGCAGGTATTATCATTATTTTTTTGTAATTTTTGTCGTAAAATGCTTCTATCTTTTCTTCCATTTTAAAAAGACCTGAAACAGGATTTATATAGTTTATTATTTAAATTTTGATAAGAATTAAGAAAAATTTATTCAGCTATAATTTGCTAACTAAACCCGGATTTTTTTCAGTGTCTTCGTTAACTTGACGTATCCCACGGACCCTAAGGCTAACATCCAAGTCTTTGTAATTGCCGTAAAGACTAGACCTGCTGCCCACATCAAGCCTACGAAACCATGATTGCCTCGCAAAGGGTCTGTCTTGCAAATCTGCCAGTAAAATAGGCATTTCTTTTAGGTTTATCCCTCTTAAAAATAGACCATACTGTTCTGCTATATCTCCAAAAGCATAAACAGCTATAGGAGATTCTCTAAACCGGCTAGTTGGTATTGGTTGACCAGATAATAAAATAGAATCTACTAAAGATTGTTCAACCTGTACATCTGTTAAGTAAAATTCTCTTTGATTTCTATGGCAATCTGTTGCTTCTTGTGCATTTGCCATTATTGGAGAATTTCTGGTTAAGAAAATACCTCTTTTAGGGACATAAATAAATCCCTCCCTTGTCCAATTTCCATTCTGAGAAACAAAAGCATTTTTTCCTCCCTCCATTCTTAATTGAGCATTTTCTTGCAAAGAAATAATTTTGTATACTGCATTCTCCAATTCTTCTTTTCCTCTATCGAAAGGAGCATAGATATGTGCTGAATAGATTAATCTTGGTTTTATATCTACAATGAGATTTGTCATAGGCTCATTGAAAAAGTGATTATCTTAAAAAGTTTTTGGATTTGTTACTACTTTATAAATATGAGTTGTTAAAATAAGATTTATAATTTGTTACATTGTCAAATAATTATGATAGAAATTTTAAGATTGACACATAGGATAAGAAGGGATCCTAGGCTAAGTTCGCATGTTGCCTTGACTGCAAGAGCTTTTTTAGCTGACAAGGTTTACTATTCTGGAGATCATGATACTGCTTTTGAATCTTCCATAAACAATACTGTTAACAGGTTTGGAGGAAATTTTGAAATTCTTTATGTTAAAGATGCTGTTAAGTTCGTTCAAAAGAGGAAGGAGCAGGGATTTTTGATTGTGCATGCAACAATGTATGGAGAGTTATTAGATAAAGTAATTTCCAAGATTAAAATCTATAAAAATATTTTGATAATTTTAGGAAGTGAGAGAGTTGAGCCAGAATACTATGAACTTGCTGATTACAATATTTCTGTTACGAATCAACCACACAGTGAAGTTGCTGCTTTGGCTATTTTCCTGCATATGTTGAAAGAAGGGAAAGAATTTTACCATGAATTTTCAAATGCTAAATTAAAGATAAAGCCTAATAAAAGAGGGAAAGTTATTATTGAAAAGGAATAGAAATTCTTTTAAATTGTCTCTTAAATAGTTTATTATAAGCCTCGGTAGCTCAGCTGGTAGAGCGTTTGGCTGTTAACCAAAAGGTCGGGGGTTCAAGTCCCTTCCGGGGCGTGGCTTTTAACATATTCTCTAAAATATATATCGCATTCACTAGTCAATCGGACAACTTCACGCGCCAGCTTTTTAAATAAAGTTTTATCATAAGTAGTATGAAACTAGATCTTTCTAAAGTAGAATATAGTAAAAATGATATTAAAAGACAAGTAACAATTCCTTCCTATTTGACAAAAGAGTTGGCTTATTTTATTGGCATTCATGTTGGAGATGGATATCTTCGTTGTTATAAAAGAAAAATTTGTAAAAGGGTTGATTATAATATTGAATGCTGTGGTCATGAAATAGATGAGATAGAATTTCACAAAGAATACATTGTTCCATTGATTAAGAAATTATTTAATATTGATGCATTTGTTAGATTTGGAAATAGATCTACCGTTCAAACCTACTTTAGGTCAAAGGCCGTGTTTTGTTTTTTAAACAGAGTCATAAATTTACCTAATGGTTCTAAGAGAAATATAAATGTTCCAGAAAAAATAAAATTGTCTAGCATGAAAATTAAAAAGTATTTTTTAATGGGATTTTTCGACACTGAAGGGTGTATGACTTTTAAAAGAAGGTATAGGCAAAAACATTATTATCCCTGCATTGCTGTTGCTAGTCAAAGTAAAAATTTGATTAAAACTGTTAAAACATTTTTAGATGATTGTAAAATTAAAGCTTGCGTGAGCTATGATACAGAGAGTAGCAGAAATGGAAAAGTTTTCATAAGACATGAAATTGATATTTATGGGGAAAACTATGTAGAAATGTGGTTTAATGAAATTGGATTTAATTCTTCAAAGCACTTAACCAAATATGATATTTGGAAGAGATTTGGCTTTTGTCCTCCTTATACCAATATTCTTGAAAGACAAAAGATTTTAGATGAGACAATTGATGTTAATTCCTACTATTGATACGATGTATCAAGCTCCGTTAGGGCGGTTACATTTTTCTAAATACTATCATAAATTGCAAAATGTTTTTTCTTATAAAATGCCCATATCCTATCTCCATAAGACCAATGCCAATACTCTAAGGGGTAGTTAACAAACCCTGCTTCTGTCATTATCTTAATTAAAAAAAGTCTGTTGTTTTTTATTTCATTTTTAAAAGGAAATTCTGTAGCTGCTTTTATTGAAACTGCATTTATCTTAGTGCCAAAGGTTAGTTCTTTCAAATTTTTGTCTACTAAGATAAGGTCTACAGCTCCACCAGTTGTGTGTGGGGGGATTATTTTGGGGTTAGCCACCCACTTGTCTGTTTCTTTTTCAAGCTCTTTATCTGTTAGATTTGGTAATTTGTTTTTTAACTCTGAGAAAACCTGCGCATATATCCTTTTTTGCGCTTCCATGGGCCTATAACAGTCTATTATTTTAAGACAAATTCCTTTTGGCAATAAAGATTGTACTTGAGATAACATTATAGCAACGCTTTCCCTTACAAAACATTCATTTTCTTTTAAATTTTGAGCTTTCTTACTTTCTTCTTCTATTTCTATTATGATATCTTTATTGTAATCTCTTAAATTAACTAATTTCTCATTAGCCTCTTTTACTGGGATCTTCATTAATTCTTCATCCGCTACACAATTAGGCTTAAATTTCATTTTCAATTAATCCTACCATTTTTGTTGGTCCCGATAGAGCTATAGAACCTTTGCGCTTGCTTATCTCTAATAAACCTCCAGGCATAAATACCTTGTTTTTTCTTGTCTGCAATGAAGCGGCAATTGCTCCTGTTCCGCATGCTGCTGTGAAATTTTCTACGCCTCTTTCAAATGTTTGCGCGAAAATTCCTTTGTCTAGTTTCTTTATTATTGTTACATTACAGTCTAGTTTATTTCTAATCGACTTTGCAACTTTTTTAGATTTTTCGAAGTTTTCTACAATTATAGTTTTGTGAACAACATTTCCTATTGACCACAATCCATCTTTTTTCTTAAAGTTGTTAAAAAATATCTTAGGGACCTCTTTTTTAATCAAAAATGGGAATTTTAGGCCTAGTGATTCGATTACCCCTTTATCTTTACAGAGATTATTTTTAAAACAAAAAGATGCTGTAACTCTTAGTCCATTGCCACAGTTATCCAAAGAACCATCTGGATTAAAGAATCTCATTACAATATTTTTCTTGATTGTTATCTGTATCAAACCGTCTGTATTGTAATATCTATTCATTTCCTGAATCTTACATTTTTTTAATCTTGGAACATCTTTCTCATAATACATAACTACAAAGTTGTTATGAGCTCCATGCCATAGTTCTGTCTTCATATCTCTTCACCCAACACTATTCCTTTGTCTAGGCTAAATGGAGCTTCTTGTTCAAGATATTTCTCTAATCCTTTTTTTCCAAAGTGTGGAAAAACTGTACCAAAACCAATCCAATTTCTTTGTTTGCCCTTTATAGTACATCTTCCGTCATAGCCTGTACAAACTAGACTAACTTCATCATAACCAGGTATTGCGTTGAAAAATGGAAGTAGTTCCAAAGCATAACCATTTCTTCCAGCCATAAAATTTCCAGCTATGTGAACTCTTTTTGTTCTTTCATTATCTCTTTTCTTTCTTGCTGGGCTCAAGACAATATAATTTAACAAGGTGGTAGTGGGCATTAGTTCTCTTTTTACTATTGCTTGTATTGAATCTTCTGCTAATATTACAACTCTTTCGTCTTCTCTTCTGTTAAATTCAAATCTTCCTGGGTTTTCGTAGAAAGATACATTTGCTAATTCCCCTTTTTTACATATGCCGTAAACTAAATATGTTCCTTGGTTAGATTTGTGCTTAGCTTCAAATTTTTCAGGAACCTGCATCTTCCAATATGGAAATCCCGCTTCCAAATCTTCTTGTAATTTTTGGGTGAATAGAGAAAGTGCTGTAGATTCAGGAATGGGGTATGCGTTTATCTCAAGCATACTAAGAAATCTTCTTCTTAAATCTTGCAAAAATTCTGATGCAGATGAAGATGTGGCTGCTGATAATTCCATAGCCTCCACAAGTGCAATAAATCTATTTGCAAATATTATTCTCTCTTTTTTTCCAGATATAGTGTTCTTGATTATGCTTTTCCAATCTTTATCTATTTCTCTTAATATTATCTCTTTGTCGAAAGTTTGAAGTGAAATTGGTATATCGTCTCTTAGAAGAACTTGAGGAGAATTTGATTTGTCATTTGTTCTAAAGATAGTTTCTAATGTGTCTGCTGAAGGTTTTTCTCTAGAAGGGATTATTCCATCATAATCCATTAATATTATAATTGCTTTTTCTTCAGTAGCAAGTTCTAAAGTAGATGCTCTTCTGTATCCTAGTACTTCGTCTATTGTGATATTTGGAGTGAGGTGTGCAAAGCTAGATGTTACATCTATATCTACAAACCTTACTGGCTTCTCTACTCGATTTCCAGATAAATCCAATTCCTTAATTGTTTCACTAGTCCACCGTTCAGATATCATTTTTATTTACCTCCGTGTTGATTAATTCTCCTGCTGAGGTTAGTGTAACTTTCTGACCCTTGTTTTCTTTACAGCCAGATTCTATCAAACCAAAATTCCTTAGAGAACGAAGATTATTCCATGCTGTTGATTGCGAACAATTTAATTCTTTTGAAATATTGATAACTAGCTCTGTTGCGTTTATACCTAACTCTTTACTGCTTACCATTAACAGAGTTTGCTTCTGTTTTTTTGTAAGCTTGGCACTAGCTAGATAAATCAGGCCTCTTTTGAGGCTCTTTAGTTCTCCGTTGGATAGTCTTATTTTTTGAGTCATTTTAGTGAAAAAAGAGATTATAGTGCTGAAGATAAAGATTAAAAATAAAAGGCTTAAAGCAAAATAATTTCCTTAAGCAAACCTATGATGATAAAGATAGCCCCAACTAAATAGAAATAAGTTCATCTTGGGTAGTTGGTTTTTATTTTGCATAATTTTGATAAAAATACTACCTATAAAAAGCTTTTGTGCAGGAAAAATTAGAGTGGAAATTTGTTAAAAGTAACGTTCAAAACCTTTAAAAAGTTGGTTAAAGAATCCTATTCTTAGGGGCCCGTGGCTCAGCCTGGCTAGAGCACTGCATTTTTCCATATTTGTGGGAGAAAGTGAGTCTGATAAGGCAGGGGTCCTGTGTTCAAATCACAGCGGGCCCAACCCTTTAGAATTTCACATAACTTTAGCACCAACCTCAATATCAGAATCAGGTTCGATTAAACTTACTTTATTTTTGAAAACAGCTGCTAATAACATTCCTTGGCTTTCAACACCACGAATAACTACATGTTTAAGATTTCTAATAACCACAACTTTTTTTCCTAGTAAGTCTTCTTTTGTATAATCTCCTTTTAATCCTGAAAGAACTTGAAGTTCGTGCTCTCCTTTTCCCAAGTTTAGAACTAATAAGTATAACTTCTCAGCATTAGGATGATCGCTAACTGCCTTTATTTTTGCAACTCTTAAATCTATTTTTTTAAAGTATTCAATATCTACCTTATCTAAGTTTTGTTCTATTTTTTCCGGTTGTATTGTTTTTTCCTTCATTTCAATCTTTTTAAAAAGAATCTCACCTTTTTTAACTTTATATATTTTTACTTTACCGAAAACTGCATCTTTTAATGTTCCTTTTTTCTGTTCTAATTGATTAAATATTTTTTCTGATGTTTCTGGGATAAATGGTGAAATTAATATGGCAATTATTCTTACCGATTCTGTTAGAGTGTAAAGATGTTTTTCTAGTTCTTTACCTTTTAATTCCCAAGGCTTTTCATCATTGATATGCTTATTGCATTCATTAATGAACTTCCAGATTTCATTTAATGCCTGCTGCAATTCCAATTTTTGCATGTGGAAATCTATTTTCTTAATATTTAATTTAGAAGTTAATTTTTTATCTAATGGGGATTTTTTTAACCCTTTTGGAAAATTCTTTTCTGTTAAAGTTAAAACTCTTGAAACTAAATTTCCCAAGTCATTTGCCAGTTCATTATTATGGCGGGCTTTTAATGATTCTTCTGAGAAGTCTCCATCTTGGCCAAATGGAATGTCTTTTATGAAAACGTATCTTATAGAATCGACAGAGTATTTTTTAGCTAATTCTACCGGGTCTATTACATTTCCTAAAGATTTGGATATCTTTTGTCCATTCATTGTGAGATAACCGTGGACGACTACCTGCTTGGGCTGCTTAATACTTGCTGAGAATAATATAGCCGGCCATATAACGGAGTGGAACCAATTTATTCCTTTTCCAATTAAATGAATATCTGCTGGCCAATATTTTTTGAAATTTTTTCCTTTAGGGGGGTCTAAAGCAGAAATATAGTTTATTAATGCATCGTACCAAACATAAATTGTATGATTCTTGTCTATTGGTGTTGTGATCCCCCACTCTGATTTTTGCCTGCTAACTGATAAGTCGTTTAAATCTTCAGATTTTAGTCTTGATAAGATCTCATTTTTCCTTTCTTTAGGAATTATGAAGTCTTTAGATGATACAAGGGTTATTATTTTATTTTTGTATTTTCCTAACTTAAAAAAATAAGTTTCTTCTTTTCTTAGTTCTGGTTCTTTATTATGCTCGGGGCATTTTCCCTCTACTAACTCTTTTTCTGTTTTAAAAGATTCACAACCCAAACAGTAATAACCTTCATAAAATCCCTTGTAAATATTTTTAGACTTGAAGGCTTTTGAAAATAAATCCTGAGCTACTTTTATATGCCTCTTTTCAGTTGTTCTTATAAAACAGTTATAAGATATGTTAAATATATCACACATTTCTTTGAAGTTTTTTGCATTTTTGTCTACAAATTCCATTGTAGGAAGATTTGCTTCTTTTGCAGCTTGCGCATTTTTTTGTGCATTGTCATCTGTTCCAGTTAAAAAAAAAACATCTTCCCCTTTTAAGCGATGCCATCTTGCTATGATATCTGCAGTAACTTTTTCGTATGCATGACCAATATGAGGCTTAGCATTTACATAATCTATTGCAGTTGTTATGTAGAACGTTTTCATTTTAATAGGAGTCTTATTTTACTTATTTAAAACTTTTGAATGCGCCAACGGGGATTTGAACCCCGGTCGGAGGCTAAATCCGAAACCAAGTTTCTTGGGAAGCCCCAATCTTAACCACTAGACTATTGGCGCTTATTACCTGTTAGGACACTAATTCTTAAATTCTTTTTCAATTTCTTCAATTACTTCTTTCCATTCTTCTAAACTTAGAGTATAGACTTTTTTATTTAAAAAACTTAATTCAGGAAGTTTAGATTTAGCTTCTTTTTTTGTTAATTTTAAAACTTTGCAGTAAGCTTCCCTAAATGCATTATCAAATTTTTTGTCTGATTGCAAGTAAATTTCTTTTATTATTTTCTCTTTTTCACTCATTTCTTTATGCCTTATTCTTATAACTTTAGATTTTACTTTTGGCTTTGGATCAAATGCATTTTTATTTATTTCTTCTAAAATTTCTATTGTAAAGAACTTTTGCATTATCAAGTTTAACAGCCCCTTTTTCATGAAATTAGCTGGAACTGTAAATACTGCTGTTTTGAATTTACTTGAGACTAAGATACTCATTAAAGGCTCACATACTGAATAAGGGATATTCCCAATTATTCTGTCAAAATTTAATTCCTTAAAACTGGTTATAGAATCATTTATTACTTTTATCCCTTTAAAATTAGTTATTAATTCACTTGTCAAGTCAAAGCTTATTTCTATGACAACAACTTTTTTAGTCTCTTTTATTAAATATTTTGTTAAAGCTCCTCTTCCCGGACCTATTTCCAAGACTACCTCATTGAGCTGGATTTCCAGATATGAAACTATTCTCTTACATAATTCTTCATTAATCATAAAATGCTGTTCTAGTTTCATAAATAAAATTGAATTATTTTAGTTTAAAAGCGTTCCTTTATTCTGACATAATAAGAAATTTTAAATATACGGAATTACTACCAGACGTATGAAAAAACTCTTTTTTGTTTTTGGTATTTTTACTTTATTACTTTTATTTGGATGTAATTCTAATAATAAAATTGAAAGTCAAGGTAACACTAATGTAATTAATCCTGAACCAGTTGGAGCAAAAATTATTGAAATAAAAGATCTCGGGTTTTCGCAGCCAGAGTTAAGGATAAAGAAAGAAGATACTGTTACATGGATAAATCAAGACAGTGTAAAACACACTGTAACGTCTGATAAAGGTAATGAACTAAATTCAAATTTCCTTTCAAAATCAGAGTCATATTCACATACTTTTGCTAATTTTGGAACATTTGAATACCATTGTAATGCTCATCCTTCTATGAAAGCAAGAATTATTGTTGAATAATTATGTTTTTAATTTACTTGAGATTTCTAATCCTAGATAAAATGCAAGTACATGGAATATCCACCAAAAGAAAGGAGATAAGACCAAACCAAATATTACAAATGCAGGAGGAGCATTTCTAGCATAAACTCCGAGTATTTGAACTAAACCTGAATAAGAAAAAACTAGATAATAGAAAGATATCCATGCCCCAAAAAATATTGAGAATAATAATTTTTTAACATGCTCTTTTTTATTATATAATGAGAACCATATAAAAGAAAATAATGCTGCATTTGCAAACTTTGACAAGTAATAATAGGTTGTTTCTCCGACACCTGTAAAATGTATGACAAAGTCTAGAATCCAGAATACGCCTACAGTGATGCATATCTTGTAGAATGTCTCTTTTTTCACATATCTTTTAATATTCGGCCATATTTAATTATTATGGTTAAACAAAACATTATTATATTAATTTAAAAAGCTGTACTTTATGGAGAATCTGCAAGTAGGAAGCTGTAAAGGAGTAAAGGGGGAGAAAACTAAGGGGCATTTAGAGATTAATTTAGACAGCCTGAAAATCAAAATTCCCGTTTTTATTATATCTGGAGTTAAAGATGGACCTACTGCATTTATTTCTGCAGGTATGCATGGAGATGAAGTTAATGGCATACATATAGTTAAGAAAATTAAAGAATCTATAACTCCTGAGTCTCTTAGCGGAAGATTGGTTATTGTTCCAGTTGTTAACACTTTAGGGTTTAAAGAGAGCAAAAGAACTGTTCCTTTAGATGATCAAGATCTTAACAGACAGTTTAACAAAAATAATCCTAAAACTGCCTCTGAATTAATTGCTCATGCTTTTTTTGAGGAAGTTGTAAGGAAATGTGATTTTGGAATTGACTGCCATGACTCCAATGCTGAAAATATACTATTACCTCATTCTAGAGTCCTGAGCAGGAAGGAAGCTCCTGAAATTGCTGAACTTAGCAGAATTTTCGGGACTGACTTGATATTGGAAAGAGAAGGCAAAGAAGGAATGTTAGCTATTGAAGCTTACAGGGAGTATAAGATTCCAGTTCTAACTGTTGAAATCGGGGGAGGAGTTAAGGTTTGGGATAAATATGTTTTAGAGGGAATTAGAGGGATAAAAAATGTTCTTATTTACAAAAAAATGCTTAATGGCTTAATTGATGTTCCTATAAGACAGTTCGTTTTGGATTACAGATATGGGTATAAGGCGCCTTTTTCCGGAATATTAGACGTAAAAATTGAGCTTGGTGATGCTGTTAATGAAGGAGAAATTATTGCCACTCTTTATGACCCTGAGAATGACAGAGAAAAGGAAATTAAAGCTGAGCATCCCGGAGTTGTATTTTCTGTTAGGTTGAAATCAAAAATTGACGCTGATGAGGTCATGTTTTCTGTTTTGCACTTCAAGCAAGATAAAAATGAAATGCATGCATTAAATGCTGAGATGATCTTGAATAAAGAAGTTTTACAGTCAATTATTGTAAGACCTACAAAAGTTTTGGATACTTTTTTAGCAATATTCGACAGTTCTTATAGTTTAATTGATAATGTTATTGGGGATAGACTAGAGAAAATAAAGAAGTATTTTAAGAAATAAATTGCTGGAGAGTTACTCTAAGTTTTTAAAACAGACCTCTGTACCTTTCCAGAACATATCTTTTATTGACACCTTCCTCTGGTGGTCCTCTTTTTAGAGACCTTCCTAATTTAACTTTCCCTCCTGATATAGAGTATGTTGGTGACATTATTGTCCAGCCTCTTATTTCATGTCTTCTATAGTCTGTGTCTTTGTGGGTTGTAATCATAACTGTAGCTTTAGACTCTCCTAACCTATCAATCATCAATTCTCCCAAGCTTCCTGCTATCTCAGTAGTTGTTGAATCTAAGAATTCATCTACAACTATAAGGTCTCCTGTTCTAGCTGTGCGTGCTATTTCCCCTATTTTTTTTACTTCTGTTTCAAGTTTTCCTAGTCCTTTTGATGAATTATCTGGATTTCTGTAGTAGGATATCCTTTCGTAGGTTGGCAAGACTATTTTTTCGCCTGGAAGACAGAAACCTGCTTGTCCAAGAACTGAAATTAATATTATGTTGTCCAAAAAGAAACTTTTTCCTCCACTATGTAGCCCCGCAAGCAAAAATTTTCTTTCACTTCTCCCTGATCTAAAGTTCATTGGGACTGCCCTTCCATCTAACTCCCATCGAGTCATGAGTTTTGGAGGGAATAAGTTTCTTATGTCATAATGACTTCTGAATTCTGGATAGGTTGAATCAGGGATGGATGGAAGTTTTGGTAGGAGGTCTAAATATTCTTCATCTTCCAACAACTCTTCATCTTCAGAGTCATGAAAATTATAGCTTTCACATGAATCTAGAAACCTTTGATAGCGAATCCCTAATCGAATTGGAAGTGCAAGAATTTCGTACGCTCTTCTGAGGTTATCTTCACCAGGTCTAACTCTTAACTCATCTCTTACAAACTCTCTTATTCTTCTTTCAAAATTTACTCCCATTCCCTCCACAAGGGATATTGCATTTTTCTTTAAGCCGAATCTGATATCTCTCAATAACTGTCTCATGTCTATCTGCATCTCCTTCTCTGATGGAAGATATTCAGTAGTCTTAGGAGGAATTTCTTCTATTGGAGCAAATATACCTGTGCTTACATCAATTGCAAATTTGTCAATTTCTCCAATTGCTCTTAATGTTCTTAGCATTCCCTCCAAATTTGAATCAAATTCATTAATTCTTCCGAGAACTCTTCTAGTCTCTGCAAAAGAAGTAAAAGGTCTTAACTCTTCTCTTGAAGATTCCAATAACCCAGAAACAACCCTACATATTTCTAGAAACCCTCTTTTAGTCTGTCCTCTTTTATACTTCTCATCTATCTCTTCTAGCCCTCTTTCTAGAAAATGACTTCTGATTGGTTGGCTTATTCCATATGCTTTTCTAAAAAATGCCTGTCTTTGCTCTATGAATTCAGGATTAAAACCTAAACTTATTGGTTCTGCAGCTCTTTTTATTCTTTTGGAACCTCTTAGAAGCGGCTCTTTTCCGAGAGTCTCCTCTAATTCTCTTAAAACAGGAGCATCTTTATGAGAAAAACCCGTAAGGTTTACACGATTTGGTTCTGGAGAAAATATTTCTTCTAGCTTCGGTGGTTTTGCCATTTTATTTTTATAGAATTTTATTGGGGAAGATTTATTAATCTATAGGTTACATCTATCGTATGGATGTTGAGCCAAAACATGAAATATTTGGAAGAGAAGTTGAGTTTGAGAGGGTTACACCTATAACCAGAGTTTATCAACCTGGAATTTTAGATCCTTCTTCTTTTTTTAACCCTAATGCTTTAAGGGGAGCTCTTACTGAACTTTGTATTCTTGATGGAAGAGAAATTTTAGTTTATTTTAGGAACATTGCTGGGAGAATTAGCGCCTGTAATGAGGAGGATAGAAATAGAAAATGGTGGGAAACTTTCCAGAGGTTCCGTTCCTTGTTAGGGGCATCTCCTGCTGGATGTGAAGTTGAATATTTTTATGGCCCCGAAGGTGGAGAGTATTCCTCTCCAGAATTTGTAGAAAGTAAAGATCCGTATCAAGCCTTTGTAAAACTATTTGGTAATGCTGTTCAAGGTTTTTCATGTTTTGTAAATGGGGGTAGAGCTGGAATTAGTTTTTCTTCTAATAGGACTAATTATAATACAATACGCCCTGGCGAAGAATTTATTCATGATCAAATAACCTCTTGGACAGGAGATTGGAATACTTTTTTTTATTCTGCACGTAATCTATCCAATTCATTTAATACTATGATGATTGACGGACATAGTGGAAATGTATCTGGATATAATGGAAGAAGATGTGAGATCAGGATTATTCAGCCAGAAATGGGGGCAGCTTTAGTTGGAAGCTTGGTGGGGGATAGTAGTGTTACTTTATTTATAGACTCTTCTTCTTTGGATGGGGTAGTTGAAAATTATAAATGTAGAACAGCAAGAAGAAAACACTTTGAGTCTATAGCTATGGTAATATAATTATTTTAGCCTTCAACAATCTCTTTAACTTTATTAACAAACTCTATTGCTTTTAATCTCAAACTTTCAGCTTCTTGTTTAGTAAAACTAATTTTAGTTGAATAACTTGCTTTAGACCTTTCTTTTCTTAATTTAACATAATAAAGCACATGCTCTTTTTCAATAGTAGAATCCTTAATCAATTCAATTTCTTCTTTTGTTAATTCTTTCTTATAAAACTCTTTAATTAAAATCAACAAAGTGGCGCTATGGTCTTTAGTAGAAAACCCCCTTAAAACACATAAAGCTAAAGAAGCATGATAAATAGAATAATAAGCAGAAACAATAGCCCAGTCATTAAATTCTTCCAATTCTAAAGTAGATTTTACGAATTTTAAATTATGGTCTGCTTTATCTAAGTGACCTTTTACTAATTCATCCTTCTCTCCTTCAACTTTAATTTTCTTAGATTTTAAATATTTCTTAAAATCATTATTTAACTTTTTATCATCCTCAATCCATCTTTTCCAGAATTCCTTCATCTTAAAATTTCCTTGTAAAAATAATATCCTCCCGTAATAACAAAGCCTGTTTTTATCGCATGAATTATTAAGTTGTCTTCCTTTTTAAGCAATTGTTCTTTAAAATAATCATAATCTATAATAAATGTCTGAATATTCAATCCAGTAGTTGCCTCAATATCCTTCTTTAATTTCTTATCTTCCTCTTCTTTCTTATTGTAAATTAATAAAATATCTATGTCTGATTTTTTAGTGTAAGTTTTCTTAGCTGTTGAGCCAAAAATTAAGATTATTAATGGTTTAACGTTTAAATTTTCTATAAACTCACTAATTGCTCTTTTCCTTATATTATCTAATTCATTAAACCTTTTATAGTCAAAATAAGAGAATACTGAAAATACTTGTAAATTTTTATTATCTATTTTATAAAAAGTATTTCCTTTAGTTTTAGTTGAGATTATCAAGTCTTTTAAATTATTTAAATGTTTTAATGTTGTATTAGGAGTTAATTTTGTCTCTCTTAAAATTTCGCTAAAATACAATTCTTTTCTATTTCTATAGAAACATTCCAAAATTTTCTCTTTTCCTTTGTTTAATAAATTATACATTTTATGTATAATTTTATACATTTTTTGTAGTATTTAAATATTTCTGTTTTATAGAATTATGAGCATATACAAAATAGGCTTATGCCCCATCCGAGATTCGAACTCGGGTTTCGGCCTATCCCTGTTTTGATGAAACTTTTTTAAAAAGTTTCCTTGAGAGGGCCGCGTCCTTGACCGGGCTAGACTAAAGGGGCATTACTAAATTAATTTTTATTAATGAATTTAAAAGTCTTGCCTTTGGTCTTTATTCTGGGCGCTTATGGTTTTGCCACTCACGAAAATTTCCAAAATACTGCGCACAAAAGAGGGTTCCATTAGCTGTATCAACTTCTATGATATCACTCAACTTGTAGATATAATCTTTCACTCCCACCCTCCTGCTACTAACATCCATATCAAATTCCGTTAAGGGAATTTTGTTCTCGAAAAGTTGTTTAATATCTTCTCTAGCAAAATATCTATCTCCATCTTGGAGTCCATGACAAATACCGTTTGTCGCAATGAATAAACCATATGTAAAAGGCAATCCTCTTTTTGAACCGTGTACAGATGCATTTCTTAGGGCTTCCCATATTAATCTGACCACCGGTCTAAGTAGAAAACCGTCACCAAGATCTGCTATTTCAAATTGGAATTTATAAACATCTGTAATAATTGTTTTTGCACTTGCAACAGTTCCTCTCAAAACAGATTCTGATGCATTTGCTACATTAGTAAAATAGATTCTTTGTCCATTTTCATCCCACCCTATTTCTTTTAACATCCTCTCAGAAGGCATGAATAATTCCATGTAGTAATTTATATCACAAAAAATAAAAAGATATGTATTAGCCCCGCGAGGATTTGAATTCCGGACCTTTACTATATTTGAAAGGCTCCTCGGTCACCAGGTCCAGAGCCTGATATCCTTTTACGGCTTTTAAGAGACCGCTAGACGACGGGGCTATAATAGCTGGGATTTATTTTTACCTTATATGCTTTTTGATTGCTTAAGTTATTAAAAGTAAATTTTATAAACAGCTTAAGGAAAGTGATAATTATGACATTAAGAGAACCACAGTCTATGGATGAATGTGTTTATTTTACTAATCGGGCTGTTGGGAAAGGCAAAATTAGAGCGTGGGTTTTTAGAGGGAATTGCCCAAAATGCGATAAAGGAGTGATGGGAAAACCTAAAGACCCTAAAACTGGAAGAGCTAAGATTAGAAAGGAGGAATATGAATGCCCTGAATGCAAGTATAATGTTCCCCAAACAGAATATGAAGATACTTTAGCAATGAATATACAGTATACATGTCATAAATGTAATCATGCAAGTGAAATTTCTGTTCCTTTTAAAAGAAAAAAAGTTCAAAGAATTGATGAAGAAACTGGAAAAAAAGAAACTGTTGAAGCTGTTAGATTTTTATGTGAGAAGTGTAATGAGAAAATAGATGTTACGAAGAAGATGAAGTGATTCTTATTTTTAGAAAATTTTATATATATGTATATTCATATGGATACTATGGCAAAAACAATTATGGTTTCAAATGACGTGTATAACAGTTTAAAAGCTATAAAAGAGAAAGAAAATAAGAGCTATAGCGAGGTTATTCTTGAGTCTTTAGAAAAAAATAAAAAAAAGACAGGAGCAGGGCTGATTAAACATTTAGGTGTTTTAAAAGGAGACAAGGAGTATGACAATGTAATGAAAGAAGCCAAAAAGGGATGGGAGAGATGGAACAAAAGGTATGCCTAGACACAGATGTGTGCATAGAGATTGTTAATGAGAGGCCAAATGGTAAAGGAATAATCAATAGCATACTAGACAAAGAAATTTTTGTTTCTTCCATAACAGTGTTTGAGCTTTATTTAAGAGAAACAAATTTAGGTAAAATAAATGAACTATTGGTTGATTTTAACATTCTACCCTTTGGCGTAATAACTGCTAAAGAAGCTTCAGCAATTAGTAAAAGTTTAAAGAAATCTGGATTGTTAATTGAGTTTAGGGATATATTCATTGCTGCAACATGCATAGAGAATAAGTGCTCTCTTGTTACGTTAAATAAAAAACATTTTGAAAGAATAAAAGGATTAGAAATTTTAGAAGTTTAATTAAATAAAACACCTTGTTTTTCTAATGATTTCTTTTCTTGTTCTGTCAAGTAAAGAATAATGTAAGGTTCATGAGTAACTATACAAGCGAGCATATTTTTTTTATTATAAAAAGTTGGGTCTTCAAACCCATAAAAATTTTTTGATTCAAAGCAATGATGCCATAGAAGTGTTTCTTCATTCAATAAACTTTTTAGTTTCGGTGAAAGCTTGTAAAAATAATGATTAAACTTGAAATTACCTGGTTGTTTAAGATCATTAAACTTTTTATCACTTGTTACTTTTTTGATGAAATGTTGTTTAAGTTTTTCAAGTATCGAAACAAACCTATCGTCTTTTTCTCCTCCGTGTCTTTTAAGTTTAAAGAATTTTATATGCACCCAATGATGTTCTGTTAACCTTAATGTATCTGAATTTTTCAATAAGAATTTTCTAATTGTTTTCTCTGATTTTTTTAACTTTTTATAATCCCAAATAATGTATTCTTTTCTTTTCATTTTTTAGAAATTAGTTTCTTTCACAGCTAACTTAATATCTTTGGCTTTTATTGTTTTTCTGCCAGAATGAGTAGCAAAACGAAGAGATTTCTCTCCTATTTTTTTACCTACCTCTTCTAATGCTTCAGATAAGGCTTGTTTAGCATCTTCTGATACTCTTGGGGCCCCATATTTTTTTAGAAGTTTTTCCATTGAAGACAATGATATAATAGTTCTTGCCATTTTGACCTTGTTTATTGAAAATATAGAGGAAAAAGGCTTTTTAAGATTATCGAATGAATCCTTGAAAAAAGAATAAAAAACTTTATAAATACCTCTATAAGGAAAATTATATAGCGAAATGGTGGCTAGGGATCTAGCGACTTTTTCTAAAGGCGATGATCTGATGTCTTTAGATTCAATTTAAGTAAAGCCATTTAATAAAGCTTAAATAGTGTTAGCAATAGCAAAAAAATATGCCAAGAGCACATAAATCAAGAAGTGGAAGTTTGCAATATTGGCCTAGAAAGAGGGCTCAAAAAGAGACTGCTCGGGTTAAAGGTTGGCCTAAAACAGATAAGACTGTGCTGTTAGGATTTCCTGCTTATAAGGTTGGAATGACTCACGCTCAAGTTCAAATCAACAACCCTCACTCTCGACTCAAAAATGATTTGTTTTCAATTCCTGTGACAATTCTTGAGTGCCCCTCAATAAAACCTTTTTCTTTAAGATTTTACAAAAAAACACCTTATGGATTAAAAGCTATTTCTGAAATCCTCAATAAAAATTTAGACAAAGATTTAGCAAGAAAACTGGTATTGCCTAAAAAACAATTGCCCTCTGATATTCCCAAAGAATATGATGAAGTGAGACTTATCTGTTCTACACAGCCTAAGATAACTTCTATAGGAAAGAAAAAACCAGAGGTTTTAGAGATAGGCATTGGTGGACCATTAGAAAGCAAATCAGAATATGGAAAATCTTTTTTTGATAAGGAAATTAATATTAGCGATGTCTTCAAGGGAAATCAGCTAGTTGATGTTCATGGGGTCACTAAGGGTAAAGGATTTCAGGGTACTATTAAGAGATTTGGATTGTCATTAAAAGCAAAAAAATCAGAGAAAAAGAAAAGATCTACTGGAAACCTAGGACCTGTAACTCCGAGCAAGGTTTTGTATACTGTTCCTCAGGCAGGGAAGATGGGATACCATCTGAGAACTGAAGTCAATAAACAGATATTAAAAATTGAACTCTACTCTAAGGAAACTGTTCCTAAAGGGGGTTTTAGACATTATGGCATGATTAAAAACGCTTATCTAATCTTAAAGGGATCTGTTTTTGGCCCAAGAAAAAGATTACTTACTTTAACTCAGCCAATGAGAAACAAAAAAGTTTATGCACATGAGATCAAGAGAATTGTACTATGAATATTTATAATTTAAAAGCAGAAAAGGTAGGGAGTGTAAATACCCCGATGCAATTTAGTGAAGAATATCATCCTGATGTTATTAGGAGAGCTGTGCTTGCTATCCAATCTCATAAAAGACAAAGGTATGGTGCTGATCCTTTAGCAGGAAAAAAAACTACTGTGAAAATTTCAAAAAGGAGAAGAGAGTACAGAACTTCTTATGGGCATGGAATCAGCAGAGTTCCGAGAAAAGTTATGTGGAGAAGAGGGAGACAATTTGGATGGGAAGGCGCTTATGCTCCTGGAACAAAAGGAGGCAGGAAGGCTCATCCTCCAAAATCTGAAAAAGTTTGGGAGTTGAAGATTAATATTAAAGAGAGAAGAAAAGCTATTAGATCTGCTTTGGCCGCTACTTTAGACAAGGAGCTAGTTGAAGCGAGAAATCATGTTCTACCTAAGTTTTTTCCTTTCATTGTTGATTCTGAAATTGAAAATATCAATAAAACCAAAGATGTTGAGAGAGCCTTGGAGAGCCTTGGATTAAAAGAAGAATTGGCAAGAGTGCATGAAAAAAGGATAAGGGCTGGAAAAGGAAAAATGAGAGGAAGAAAAACTATGAGCAGAAAGGGATTGTTGCTGGTTGTTTCTGGAACCTGCCATTTACTGAAGGCTGCCAAAAATATTGAAGGAATAGACATTACAGTTGTTGACAAGTTAAATGCTGAAGTGCTAGCCCCTGGAACTGTTGCTGGAAGATTGACGCTTTTTACAGATAAAGCAATTGAAAGGTTAGAAAAGGAGAGATTATTCATGTAAGATGGAACCGTTTAAAGTTATCAAATATCCTGTATCAACTGAAAAAGCAGTTAGATTAATGGAGGCTGATAACAAATTGACTTTCATTGTAAACTTGAGAGCTACAAAAAAAGAAATTAAAGATTCTTTGAAGAAAGGATTTGGCATTGACATAACTTCAGTCAGAACATTCATAACTCCTGAAGGGAAAAAGAAGGCTTATGTTAAACTAACCAAAGACAAACCAGCAATTGATGTTGCAACACAATTAGGAATTATGTAAAATGGGAAAGAATTTAATTCAACAGAGAAGAGGGAGGGGAACTCCAAGGTATAAAGCTCCTAGTCATCGCTATCAATTTGAAATGATATACCCTAATTATAGTGATGAAGCTTTGACTGGTGAAATAGTTGATATTGTGCATGATCAGGCAAGATCTTCTCCTGTTGCTATAGTGAAATTAAATAATACGGAGTTATTTTGCATTCCTGCTCCTGAAAATGTTAAGGTTGGAGAAGTTGTTACTTGTGGAGGAGAAGCTCCGATTAAATCTGGGAACATTATGACCTTAGTAAGCATACCTGAAGGAACTTCTATTTATAATATTGAAAAACTACCTAAAGGAAATGTTACTGGTTTTTGTAGAACTGCTGGGTCTTCAGCAAAGATTATCAGCAGAACTAAAGAATATGTGCTGGTCCAATTGCCAAGTAAAAAACAGAAAAAGTTTAATCCACTATGCAGGGCAGTTATTGGGGTTATAGCTGGCTCTGGAAGATTAGAAAAACCAATAGTAAAGGCAGGAAAACACCACCATATGATGAAAGCTAAAAATAAATTGTATCCTATTGTTTCAGGTGTTGCTATGAATGCAGTCGATCATCCTTTTGGTTCTGGAAGAGGAAGACATATGGGTAAGCCTGCAACAGCACCTAGGAATGCACCTCCTGGAAGAAAGGTAGGTTTAATAAGGGCCAGGAGAACGGGGATGAAGAGATAATGGCAAGAGAATTTAAGTATAAGGGGAAGACTCTTGAAGAGTTAAAGGAGATGGAATTCAAGGAGTTTATTCACTTGTTACCTTCAAGAAAAACAAGATCATTGAAGAGAGGAATTCCTGAAGATCAAAAAGCCTTGATGAAAAAGATTGACAAGGCATTGGCAGGATCTTATAAAAAGATAATTAAGACGCAGAACAGAGATACTATTGTGCTGCCAAAAATGGTCGGCTTGATGATCCATGTTCATGCTGGGAATAGATACGTCCCTGTAATGATAGAGCCTGAGATGATTGGGATGTACCTTGGGGAATTAGTGTTAACTAGAAACAGAGTTAAACATTCTGCACCAGGTGTTGGAGCTACACGGTCTAGTTCAGCAATTTCAGTAAGATAAAATGGAAATCAAACAAAATGTTGCAATTGTAAATGGGATTAACCTTCCTATTTCTAGGAAGAAGTCTGTTGAAGTTTGCAATCTCCTGAGAAACAAAACTACTAAAACTGCTAAAATTATTTTGAAGAGAGTGATGAAACTAGAGCAGGCAGTTCCTTACAAAAGATATAATCAGGATACACCACATAAAGTGGGGATAGGACCTGGAAAATACCCTGTGAAAACTTCACAAGAATTTTTGAGGCTTATTGAAAGTGCTGAGGCAAATGCCCAGCATAAAGGATTGTCTTCAAATTTAGTTATTGATCACATCTCAGCTCATAAAGCTCCCTTGCAATGGCATTATGGAAGGAAGAGAAGACAAAAACAGAAGGGAGCACATGTCAAATTAATTGTAAAGGAATTAAAAGAAGAAAAAAATGATAGAAAAGCAGATACTAAACAAAAAAATTAAGGAGTACCTCCTTCAAGAGCATATTGCAAAAGAATTGCCTAGTGGGAGTTATAGTAAATTAGAGCTTAAGAAAACCCCTCTTGGAGAAAAAATCATTATTTACACTTCAAGACCGGGTTTAGTTGTTGGAGCAAAAGGAGCCAATATTAACAGGTTGAATAGAGCATTGAAATCTGAGTTTAAGATGGAAAATCCAGAAGTAGAAATTGCTGAAATTGAAAGCCCTAATCTTGATCCTACATCTGTTGCAGAAAGAATTGTCTCTTCTTTTGAAAGGTTCGGACCAAAGAGATTCAAGTCTGCTGGGTATAGAACGTTACAGGATATTATTGATGCTGGCGCCCTTGGAGCTGAAATTGTTATTTCGGGAAGAGGTGTGCCTAGTAGCAGGGCTAAAACGTGGAGATTCCTTGCAGGGCATTTAAAAAAATCAGGCAATGTCTCTGAGAATCTTGTTAAACGAGGAATTGCTGTGGCTCATCTTAAATCTGGATCAGTAGGGGTTAAGGTTAGCATTTTAACTCCTGATACCAAATTGCCAGATGAAGTAAAGTTTATTGACACTACCATTGAAGTAAAAGAAGAACAGAGTGAAGAGCCTTTACAAAAAGAGGCAAAAAGCACAACAAAAAAAGGGAGAAAAAAGAAAAAAGAAGTAATTGAGGAAAAAAATGAAGAAGTACCAAGTGAAACAGATGGACAGTGAGCAATTGAGTAAGAAACTCTTTGAGATGAGAAGAGAGAGGTTAAGACTAGAGTCTCAGAGAGCTGTTGGAGCCACTCTTGAAAGCCCTGGGCTTATCAAGTCTTTAAAAAAAGACATTGCAAGAATACTTACTTACAAACAATTAAAACTGGAAGGAGGTCAGACTAAGAAGATATGAACATATGCCCTAAATGCGGCCTTTCAAAGGAACTATGTGTTTGCGAATCAATAGCAAAGGAAGACCAACACATCAATGTTAAGACCGTCAAAAGAAGATTTGGCAAGTTGACAACAGTTATTGAAGGTTTGGATCAAAAAGACATCAATCTTAAAGATCTTGCTAAAACCTTAAAAGCAAAACTTGCTTGCGGCGGAACAACTAAAGATGGCAAAATTGAATTGCAAGGGGAACACATAGCAAAAGTTAAGGAAGAACTTGCGAAACTTGGTTTTATGCATGTTCGATAAAAAATGATAAAAAACACCTTGATTGGCATGAAGATAGAAATAGTAGACTCTCAAAACAGAAGTCTACTTGGTTTATCAGGCAAGGTTATTGATGAGACAAAAAATATTTTTGTGATTGAAACACAAAATGGAGTCAAGAGATTAGTAAAGTCTCAAATAACTTTCAAGATGGGTACCAATATCATAAAAGGAGAAAGTGTCATTAGAAGACCTGAAGAATTAATATGAAAACAATAGGTATTAATGTTAAATTACCAGAGAAACCATGTGAGGATAAGCAATGTCCTTTTCACGGTATTCAAAGAGTTAGAGGAAGGTTAATGCAAGTTGAAGTTATTAAAAAGAATATTTCAAAAACAGCTACTGTATCTTTCTATCATTTTCACTATATCTCAAAATATGAGAGATATGAAAAAAGGCAGAGTAAGCTTAAGGTACACAATCCCCCATGCATTGATGCAGGTATAGGAGATATTGTACTTATTGGCGAAACAAAACCGATTTCTAAAACAAAGCACTTTGTCATTTTAGAGGTTGTAAAAAAATGAAATCACTTACTGCTAAAATAACCCGAGGATTAAATTTGGAGGCTAAGGTTCCTGTTTGTGATAACTCAGGAGCTAAAATAATCAAAATATTCTCTGTAAAGGGATTGAAGACTAGAAAAGGAAAGGTTCCTGCAGCTGGAATTGGAGATATGGTAAATGCTTCTATTGTAAAAGGAAAACCTGGAATGAAAAGCCAGGTCGTTCAAGCAATAATTGTAAGGCAGAGGAGGGAATACAGAAGGCTTAATGGAGAGAGAATAAAATTTGAAGATAATGCTGCAGTTGTTTTGAAGGATGACAAAGGAAATCCTAAAGGAACTATCGTAAAAGGGGCTATTGCAAAGGAGGTAGCAGAGCGATGGCCGGGTATTGCTAAAATTGCTTCTATTGTTGTTTAAAATGAAAAAGTTATTTTCTAATTACTGGAAATCGAGCAAACAACCTAGAAAGAAAAGAAAATACCAGTATAATGCTCCTTTACATATCAAGTATAAATTTTTAGCTGCTCACTTATCAGAAGAGTTGATAAAAAAATACGGAAAAAGAAGCATCCCTGTTAGAAAAGGAGATACTGTAAAAGTGTTAAGAGGGCAGTTTAAAGGCAAGAGTGGAAAGATTGAAAAAGTCTTTGTTAAGAAAACAAGAGTATGGATTGAAGGGGTAAATAGGACCAAGAGAGATGGCTCAAAATCGTTTTATCCTGTACACCCATCAAACTTGTTAATAAGTGAATTAAATTTATCAGATGAAAGGAGAAAAAAGGCATTAGCTAGAAAAAATGGCACACCTATCAAGAAGCAGAGCGCCAAAAAATTGGCCAATCAAAAGAAAGGAAACTAAGTGGACTGCGAGACCGAATTCAGGTGCACATCCCACATATAGATGCATCACTTCCACATTAATGGTTAAAGAAATGCTGCATTATGCTTCTACGACTAGAGAAGTTAGATATATTTTAAACAGCAAGTCTATTTTCGTTAATAAGAAGCCGGTTAGTGATTCTCATCTAGGAATTGGTTTTATGGACATTATTGAAATTCCAGAGTCTAAAGAAGTTTATAGGATGACGATTAATAAAGATGGAAAGTTTGAATTAATAGAATTAAAGAAAGATTTAGAAAACTTAAAACCTTCTAAGATTATAGGTAAGAAAATTTTGAAAGGCAAAAAAATACAATTAAACCTTATTGACAGCAGGAACCTTCTTGTTGATAAAGATGTGTATAAAACAGGAGATACTGTTGTTCTTGATATTAGCAAGAGTTCTATACATGATCATTTAAAGCTTGAAAAAGGCTGCGAGGTTTTCCTTCTTGGAGGAAAACATATGGGAGCCTATGGCAAAGTAACAGAGATAATCCAAGAAAAAAATTTGAATGAAGATAGAGTTTTGGTTAAGACTAAAGATTCACAGTTTGAAACTTTAAAAAAATACGTATTTGTTATTGAAAATAAATTCATAGAAAAATGAACCTCATGCAAGAGATACAAATAGAGAAAGTCACCTTGAATATCGGAGTTGGAGGGACAGGGGACAAATTAGAGAAAGCTACTAGGCTTCTTACTACTATTACCAAGACTAAACCTGTAAAAACAAGAACAATGAAAAGAATTCCTACTTGGGGAGTAAGACCTAAATTAGAAATTGCAACCAAGGTAACTTTACGAGGGAAAATTGCTGAAAATGTATTGAGGAGATTATTGGCTGCTGCAAATAATACATTGGCAGAATCTAAATTTGACAAATTTGGCAATTTTTCATTTGGTATTCCTGAATACATTGACATTCCAGAAGTAGAATACAATGCAGAGATAGGCATCATTGGCTTAGAGGCTGCGGTTACTTTAAAAAGGCCTGGTTTTAGAATAAAGCATAGAAGAATGATGAGGACTAAGATACCTTTGCACCATATGGTTTCAAGGGAAGATGCCATGATGTTCATTAAGAATAAGTTCAATGTGACTATTATACCTAAGGAGAGCAAGACGAAAAATGACATATAGCAGCCATACAAAGGTGTTTAAGCAGCTCGAAGTAAAGCCTGCAAAGCTGCAGAAATTTATCAAGCACAATACGCCTAAAAAGAGAGATTTCGGGAGAAATGTCAAGAGATGCGGCATATGCGATAGATCAGGTGCGCACATTCAAAAATATGGCATAAATCTCTGTAGACAATGCTTCAGAGAAAATGCAAAGAAAATAGGATTCAGGAAATATAACTAAAATGTCAATGAATGACCCATTAGCAAATGTATTGTCAAAAATTCATAATTGTGACAAGGTAGGAAAGAAGGACTGTATAGTGAAACCTATGTCAAAAACTGTAAAGGCAGTTCTAAGTATCATGCAGGACAATGGATATTTGGGGGAATCTAAAATAATTGAAGATGGAAAATCTAAGATCATACACATTGACCTTTTAGGGAGGATAAACAAGTGCGGAGTAATTAAACCCAGATTTTCATTTAAAAAAGAGAGTATAGAAAAATATGAGAAAAGGTATTTACCTGCAAAAGACTTTGGCATTATAATTGTTTCCACTCCTAAAGGCATTATGACTCATTCAGAATCAAAAGAAAAAGGGTATGGAGGAAGATTACTATCTTACGTCTATTAATATGGCTAAAACTCCTGAGAAAAAAATTAGTATTCCAGAAAATGTCGACGTTGGAATAGATGCAAGAACAATTAAAGTAGTTGGGCCTATAGGGGAAAACATTTTGACTATTCGAAATGCTGTTATTGGGATTAAAAAAGAAAATAGTTCTATTATCCTCTTTTCTAAGGGAGATTTTACTAAAAGAGAGAAAAGACTGATAAATACAAATGCAGCGCACATTAGGAATATGATTAAAGGTACTTTGAAGCCGTACGAGTACAAATTAAAAATATGCTCCGGGCATTTTCCTATGAATGTCTCATTAGAAAAAAATAGCATTATTGTAAAAAATTTTCTCGGGGAAAAAGTACCGAGGAAAGCTAGAATTGTAGAGGGATCTACAGTTGTTATTAAGGGAGATGAAGTTACAGTTACTAGTGTTAATAAAGAAATTGCAGGGCAAACTGCGGCTAATATTGAGCAATGCACAAGGATTACTGATAAAGACAGAAGAGTTTTTCAAGATGGAATTTACATAGTCAGCAAGGGGGGAAAATCTGTCATATGAACACAAAAAGAAAGTTTGTAAGGCATGAATCTGTGCATTTTAAGAGCTTAGGAAGTGCATGGAGAAGACCACGCGGAATTCATTCTAAATTAAGGCTCTGTAAACGAGGGCAGGGATTAACCCCTAAGATAGGGTATGGTTTAAGCAAAGATAGAAAGGGTCTTATCAATGGAATGAAGCTTGTTTTGATTCATGCTATTAAAGAATTAAATGCATTAGACACTAAAAAAGAAATAGGCGTAATTGCATCTGGTGTAGGGATGAAGAAAAAAATTGCACTTGTGAAAAAAGCACATGAGCTTCATATTAAATTTTTGAATATAAAAGACTCTGTTTTGTTTCTCAGGAATGTTGAAGAAAAGAAGAATAAGAAAAAGCAGGAAGAAAAAAAGAAACAAGTAGTAGCTGAGGAAAAGAAGAAAATATTAACTGAAGAAGAAAAGAAAGAAAGGGAAAAAGAAGAAAAGAGAAAAGTACTGGAGAAGGGATTGTAAGATGGATCTCGGATTGCAGAAAAGATTGGCAGCAAGGATTCTAAAAACGAGCGTAAGCAAGATAGTGTTTGATGTTAATTCCCTATCTCAAATAAAAGATGCTATCACTAGCAGTGATGTTAAAGCTCTTATTAGAAAGAGTATTATTGCCAAGAAGAGTATAAACTTGCAATCCCGCGTAAGGGCAAGAAAAAATTTGGTTCAGAAGAAAAAAGGAAGAAGAAAAGGAATGGGTTCTAGAAAAGGATCGAAAAATTCTAGAACACCTGGGAAAACACAGTGGATTAGAAGAGTAAGAATCCAAAGAGCGTTCCTGAAATTACTCCACGATAAAGGGTTAATTGACTCAAAAACTTACAAAGGAATATACTTAAAATCTAAAGGTGGATTCTTTAGAAGTAGAAGACATATTAAGATGTATATGGAGGAGCATGAGCTTATAAAACATGGCACACAGTAGAAAATATACAGTTCTCTTGAGAAGAAAAAGAGAAGGAAAAACAGATTATAAAGCTAGACTAAAGCTTCTCACTTCAAAAAAGATAAGATTTGTTATAAGAAAGAAATCAAATGTTGTTATTGCCCAGCTTATTCAGTATGTTCCTGAAGGAGATAGGGTGATTGTATCTGCTACAACAGCGGATCTGAAGAAACTTGGGTGGGGGTATCACACTAATAATTTGCCATCTTCTTATTTGCTTGGATATTTACTTGGTTATAAAGCTCATACTCACAAAATCAAGGCTGCTATCTTAGATATTGGCCTACATTCTTCTCTTAAAGGCTCTTCACTTTATGCTACCCTAAAGGGAGCTATTGATGCAGGTTTAGAAATTCCTGTGAATGAAGATGTTTTGCCTTCTGAGGGCAGGATTATGGGAAAACATATACAAGAGTATGCTTTAAAAATAGGTAATTCCGAGAAATACAATAGACAATTTTCAAGATACATCAAGCAGAATGTCAAACCTGAAGAGATTGGTAAAAATTTTGAAAATATCAAGAAGAAAATAGAGAACAAATAAAATGGTAGAAGAAGAAAAAGTCATTGTTGTAGAGCCTCCTGAAGGAGTTGTTATAAAAGGATTTGATAAAGAAGGATGGGCCCCTAAGACGGAAATAGGCAGAAAAGTAAAATCTGGGGAAATTAAAAGTATTGAAGAGATTCTCACTAAAGGAGTCAAACTTCTGGAACCCCAAATTGTTGACATGCTTGTTCCTGATTTACAGTCTACTTTACTATCTATAGGGCAATCAAAAGGAAAGTTTGGTGGAGGGAAGAAAAGCATCTGGAGACAAACTCAAAAGAAAACTAAAGAAGGGAATAAACCCAACTTTGCCTGTCTAGCTGTTGTTGGAAATAAAAACGGCTATGTAGGGATAGGCTTTGGGAAATCCAAAGAAACAATGCCTGCAAGAGAAAAAGCATTGAGAGCTGCTAAATTAAATTTGATGAACATCCGAAGAGGATGCGGAAGCTGGGCATGTGGATGTGGGGCTTCCCATTCTATACCCTTTAAAACTACAGGGAAATGCAGTTCTGCTCAAATAGAATTGATTCCTGCTCCTATGGGTACTGGATTATGCATTGAAGAAGAATGCAAGAAAGTTTTGGATTTGGCGGGCATAAAAGACATTTATGCAAATGCCATGAATTCTAAGAATAGACTAAATCTTGTAACAGCCTGTTTTAATGCTTTCAAAGAGTTGTCCAAAACCAAAATATCAAACAAAGATGTAGAACATTTAGGGATAATAAGAGGAAGAAATGAGTAAACTTGCTGTGATTCGCGTGAGAGGAAGAGCTGGTGTCAACAGAAGAATAGAAAGTGCTATGCACATTCTTAAAATTTATAATAAATATCATTGTATCGTTGTGGATAATAATAAAGAGATCATAGGGATGCTAAAAAAGATTAAAGACTATACTACCTGGGGAGAGATTGATAAGGCTACTTTAACTAAGCTTTTAGATGAAAGAGGAAAACTACCTGGGAATAAAAAACTTGATAACGCCTATATAAAAGAAAAAATAAATGTAGACATTCAAGGTTTTGCTGAACAGCTGTATGAAGGAAAAAGGAATCTTAAAGATGTTCCTGGATTAAAATCTTTTTTTAAGCTAAGGCCTCCTTTAAGGGGGTTTGAAAGAGGAGGGATAAAAAAACCTTTTTCTATGGGTGGAGTTTTAGGATATAGAAAAGATAAGATTAATAGTCTATTACAAAGGATGATTTAATATGCCAATTAACAAACAAAAAAAAGCTGTACGCTACAGAGGAAGCCATACACACGGAGGCGGTGCTAAAAAGAAAAGAAGAGGCTCTGGAAACAGAGGGGGATTTGGTATGGCTGGAACTGGAAAGAGAGCTGGGCAAAAAAAGCCAAGCATACTTACTACTGTAGGGAATGCATATTATGGAAAGAGCGGATTTCATAGGCCAAAAAAGGTTGTTAAGAAAATTCATGCGATAAATGTTTTTGATTTAGAGAAAAAACTTGATTTTTATGTTGCCAAAAATCTTGTAAAAAAAGATAGAGACAAATACATCATTGATTTGTCTGACTTGGGGTATAATAAAGTCCTTGGTGCTGGTTTAGTGACTAAGGCCTTAGACATTAAAGTTTCTTTGTTTTCCAAGAGAGCAAAAGAAAAGATAGAAAAAGCAGGTGGAAGTTTAAGTAATTAAGATGGGATTTTTTAATTCAATCATATCTACCTTACCCGAAGTAATAGGTCCAACTGAAAAACATCTACCCTTCAATAAAAAGCTTAAGTGGACATTAATTATACTTATTGCTTTCTTTATCTTAGGTGTTGTGCCACTTTATGGACTAGAAGAAGCTGCATTGGCTAACTTTGAATTTTTATCCATCATCTTAGGTGCGCAGTTTGGATTTTTAACTACTTTGGGCATAGGGCCAATTGTTACTGCATCTATAGTTTTGCAGCTGCTATCTGGATCTGGCATCTTAAAGATTGACACAACAACTAAAGATGGAAGGAAATTTTTTCAGGGGCTACAGAAAGTTTTATCTATATTCTTCATTATCTTTGAAGCAATTATTTTTGTTTTCTTGGGGGGATTAACTCCGGCTGTTGGATTTTCTCCATGGATTTTGGTTTTCCAATTGTTTATTGGAGGAATATTAATCCTTTATATGGATGAAGTTATGAATAAATGGGGATTTGGATCTGGAATATCACTATTCATTGCTGCAGGAGTATCATCACAAATTTTTATAAGAATGTTCTCTCCTTTGAATTCTTTAGGAGATATTGCTTTTGGTTCTGGTCAAGCTCCTGTAGGGCAGCTTTTAGTATTTTTCTATTCTTTAGCAAATGGGAATGTCAACGGAGCTATGTTAGCTGCTAGTGCTATTTTAGCAACTATTATTGTTTTTGCTATTGCAGTTTATGCGCAATCAATGAAAGTAGAGATTCCTTTGTCTTTTGGAAAGGTAAGAGGATATGGGATAAGATGGCCCCTTAAATTTTTATATACATCTAATATCCCTGTTATTCTCATTGCAGCTTTATTAGCCAATATTCAACTATGGGCGAGTTTACTTCAGAAAAGCGGGCATCCTTTTTTAGGAACATTCTCTGGGAATACCCCTACATCCGGGTTTGTTATGTGGGTTTTCCCACCAAACATTGTAAGCACGCTTATTAATGGAGTGTTTGATCCTATCAACCTAGCATATGCTGCTTCTTATGCTATCTTCCTAATGGTAGGTTCTGTTATTTTTTCTATTTTTTGGGTACAAACTTCTGGAATGGATGCTGCATCTCAGGCAAAACAGCTGATGGCTTCAGGCTTGCAAATTCCAGGATTTAGGAGAGATGAGAGGGTGCTGGAGAGGATATTGGAAAGATATATTTTTCCTTTAACTATTATGGGGGCGCTTACTGTAGCATTCTTAGCGGCTTTTGCAGATGTTTCTGGAACTTTATCTAATGGTACGGGTATTCTTTTAACAGTCATGATAATTTATACATTCTATGAGAGAATTGCGCAAGATCATATGCTTGACATGCATCCTGCAATGAGAAAGATGATGGGAGGAAGCTAAAATGAAGAAAGGATTTTTATTAATCTTTCTTGTCATGGTTGTGAGCTTAGTTATTGCTAGCTTATGGAATACTGTTCCTATAATTGGAAAAAGTGTCCATGCTGTTCTTGACCCCACTTTTGGCTACATCATGAAAATTAATTTAAATATAGGGTTTATTTTTGTTGTTTTTGTTATTGTTTTTTTGACTACCCTAGTACAAAAGTATGGCTCTGACCAAGAGGCTTTAAAAACACTAAAAGATGAACAAAAAAAAATTCAGGAAGATATGAAGAAGTATAAAGATGACCCTGCTAAGATGATAGAATTCCAAAAGAAACAGTTTGAGCAAATTCCTAAAACTTTTGAACACTCTATGACTCCTTTAGTTTATACTGCAATCCCTTTTGTTTTACTTATAAGGTGGTTCACAGATATATTTAAAAACCTTGGTGACCCGAAAATTTTAGGATTTTTTGGCTGGATTTGGGCATATTTATTGTTGTCCATTGTCTTTAGCACAATCCTAAGAAAAGTAATGAAGGTTTATTAACATGCCAAGACCAAGCAGAAGATCAAGATCATTGAGGAGAGTACATATTAGAATACCTTCAGGCATATCAAAACTTGTTTATAAGAAGGGTAAACCTAAGAAAGCTTTATGCGGGAAATGTGGGGCAGTGTTGCATGGAATGATGAGAGAAAGACCTACAAAGATGCAAAATCTGCCTAAGTCTCAAAAGAGACCTGAAAGAAAGTATGGCGGGGTTTTGTGCCCTTCTTGCACTAAAAGAAAAATAATATCAGATGTGAGGACTGTTTAAATGACAGGTTTATTGGGAAAAGTATGCATAAAACTCTTAGGAAGAGAAGCGGGAAAGACTTGCATTATAGCTGATGAGCTTGAAGGAAATTTTGTTTTAATAGATGGGAATGTAAGAAGGAGAAAATGCAATCTTGAACACCTTGAGATTTCTGGAACTACACTAAAAATAAAAAAGGATGCACCTACCTCTGAGATTCATGCTGCTATGAAAATAGCGGGCATTGAGATTATTGAAAAGAAAAAATCTGATAAAAAGAGTGGAGCAAAACCTATAAGGATAAGAAAGGAAAAGGAAAGTAGTATTAAAAAGAATGAAAAAACATCAATCAAAAAGGCAGATGAATCTCAAGACAGAAATCCAAAGTAAGTATGCTGAATTCCAGCTTCTTTCTCAACAGGCGGGGCAACTTGAAGAGCAACTTAATAATCTTGAAGAGCAAATTGTTGACTTGGGGCTTTTAAAAAATTCTGTTGGTGAATTAAAAAATGTAAAGAAAGATACAGAAATTTTAATTCATTTAGGGCATAATCTCTTTACTAAGGCAAGACTCAATGAAGCCAAAGATTTTATAATTGGAGTTGGGGCAGGTACTCTTGTTAAAAAAAATTTTAATTCTACTACTGAACTCCTTGCAAATCAGATTAAAGAACTGGAAGACCTTAGGAACCTAATGAGAGGAAAAGTTTCTGAAGCTTATGCTACCCTGCAAAAAATCCATAATGAACTTGAAAATATGATTCAGGAGGATAATTCCTCTTAAAAGAAAAAGTATTTAAAAATTCAAAAGTTGTTGTTTTATATGAGGTGGTTTTTTTTATTAGCATTTTTTATTTTTTTAATGTATTCAGTATATGCCCAGGATGAAACAAGCTGCCAGCAAGTTGGGGGGAGATGCAGAGATATTTGCGATGCTAATGAAATTGAATTAGAACTTACTTCCCCTTGTGATAGCGGGATATGCTGTGTATCTAATGTTCAAGCATTGAATAATCTTGCTACTGGATCTTCTTGTTCTGATGGTACCCCTTACGGAGCTTGTTCGGACTTTAGCTCTGGAGGGCTTGGAAAGCCTAAATATTGCGAGAATGGGCAGTTAATTCCTGCATGTGAAATCTGTGGATGCCCTGGTGGAGCTTATTGCTTTCAAGGATCTTGCTTATCTGCTGGAGGAGGAACTGAATCTTCCGATCTCTCTTTAGTGAATGCTCCTCCTACTATTTCTCAAATACCTCCCTTTAATGCACCTTTTGATCCAATAGACCTTAATCTTTACGCAGAAGATCCTGAGGGGAAGAGCTTAAGATTTACTTTCAGCAATGGATTGAATTCCTTTGCTTCTGATGTTATCCAATGTGATGTTGCTAATGATATATTTTCTTGCCTGCCTAAACAGGTAGGCTCTGAGGCTATCGATGTATCTGTTTCCGATGGGGAAAAGTCAAGTACAATGAGCTTTGTGATTAATGTTTTACAGATCCAAGCAGATACAGGAACAAATGTGCATCCTAAGGCTGACGCTGGAAGCGATAAAACTGTTTTCATTAACCAAGAGGTCGTATTGGATGGCTCAAAATCATATGATCCTGATGGAAATTTACCTTCGTTGAGCAGTGCATTTGTCTGGAAAGAAGGATTGAATGATTTAGGACAAGGAAGAATTATCAAAACCAAGTTTCCCAAGCCTGGAGTGTATACTATAACTTTGGAAGTCAAAGACACTAAAGGAGCTATTTCAACTGATACTGTGAATGTTAGAGTCAATAAAAAAGAGAAATGTGGAGGAACTCCAACCTTTTATGCTCCTCAAGACACTATTTGCACTAAGAAATGGCCATCTAAAGAGGGAGAAATTCTTGCAATAAATTCTAGAAGCAATTCCTGCGATCTTTTTGAAGTGTGCGATGATGGGTTGGATTACATAATTGAGGATGCGATTAACTGCTGTGATGGGACTCCTCTTTTAGACAGGAAACGATCTGGTTCCTGTTCTTTTGCTAATGTTAATTCTGGCGGAGATGTAAGAACGTGCCAAGCGTTATATATCATTAAAAGCATTGGTGATGGAGCAATTTATATGCAGGATTATTTTTATTCTGAAATGTGCTGCTATGGGGTAAGAGAATTATGCCCTGAACAATATCCCTTGTATAGCCCAAGACCCTTGCCTATAACTGACACGGATTTAAGCTTACTACAATGCAAGAGCACATCTGAGAATAGGGTGTTAGGAGAATGGCTTTCTGATACAAGGCTAGATAAAAACAATATTGCATTACAGGATGTTCATACTGGAGCAAGCATCAATATTTTGTCAACAGGAACATGTGTAGATTATAGTGCTGCTGTAGTTACCCTCTTAAGAAAATTAGGGTTTAGAAGCAGTGATATTTATCTCGGTGAGGCCACTAGCCATGCATATACTCTTGTCAAGTTCCCATTAGACAGGAAGTATACTATTGTGGACACTACTGGCAATGCGGACCCTATAACTTTAGGAGGTTTGCCGCCACAGAATTATCCTTACTGTGAAAATCTTGCTAACTGCTATAATGACAATGGAAGGGCACTTTGCCCTGAAATGAGCAAGATAAAAGGATGTGAAAGAGTTGAAGAAAGTGTTATAAAGCAGGGATCACGTATAACATTTAAGACTAAAAAAGTTATTGGAACTATTATTGAAAAACTGGCATTTGAGGCTAAGAGATGAAAAAGAGTTTTTTGTTAATTCTAGCTGTATTGGTTTTAGTTTTACCTGTGTTTTCTCAAGAAGAAATTCAAGTTGTGAGGGAAGTGCAGGAAAGTGCAAGAGAGGGAGACATTGTAAATGTGCAAATAAATATCTTTAACCCTTATCCTGAAGAAAGGGTTCTTTCTATTGAAGAAAAATTACCCAATGATATCCAAATGATCGAGCCTTCTGAGCCGCATGAAACTAGATTTTTCAATGGAATTAAAGCTTCTTTCTTAAGATGGGAAAAAACAATAGGTCCAAAGAGCGTTTCATCTTTTAATTATAGAATGAAACTCTTGTCTTCTGGCTATTACTCTCTTTCACCTACCAAGGTTATTGATGTTAAAACTACAACTAAGATACAAGGAACACCTGTGAGCATTTTGGTGACATGTGTTTCTGACAAAGTCTGCGGTAAAAATGAGAATTATATGAATTGTAGACAAGACTGCAAACCTGATGCAGAAGATGGAGTTTGCAATCCAGACCCTAGCCTCTGTGATCCTGACTGTGAAGGTGGAGAAAAATGCGATAAAGGAGGCATTGATATTAGCATATGGTATATTATCATACCGATAAGTTTAATAGGGATTGCTTTTTTTGTATTTAAGTTTAAGAAAGACAATGGATCTGGAATTAAACCGAGCCAATTGCCCTCTGAAGAGTCTTCTGAGGAAACTCTTTATAGTTAAATTCTCTGAAGATGAATAAAGTACTTGAATATTATTCTAGAAAGGATATTCAAAAGCACATTTTTAATATTGCGAAGAATAGAGAAATGGCTGTGAAATTCGGGGAGAGGGGATTTGGCAAAAGACCTGATATCCTCCCATTTGAAAATGATATTTTTGAACTTGTAAGGTCTGGCGCTACTTCATTTCATTTTTCCGAGGAGAAATGGTCAAATCCTCTTTTATTGGAAGCTGGAATGACGAAAAAAAAGTTAGATGAATTAAGGGTTGGTTGGGATTTGATAATTGATGTTGACAGCAAGAATTTTGAGTTTTCAAGACAAGCAGCTTTTTTAATTATTGAGGCATTAAAGTTTCATAATATAAAGAATATTTCTGTTAAATTTTCGGGAAACAGAGGATTCCATATAGGAATTCCATTTAAAGCATTTCCAAAAAAAGTTAATGATGTTGATACTAGACTATTATTCCCTGATGGACCAAGAGTTGTTGTTGCTTATTTAAAGTATATCATAAAAGATCATTTAACTGCTAGATTATTAGAAAACAATAGTTTAGACAAGATTTCTGAAGACATAGGAATTGAGAAAGAAAAAATGATTGAAAATGGAAAATTTAATCCATTTTCATTGGTTGATATTGATACTGTGCTAATCTCCAGTAGGCATATGTTCAGAGCTTCTTATTCATTAAATGAAAAATCAGGATTAGTTTCTGTACCTATTAATTCTGAAGATGTTTTAAGCTTTTCAAGAGATAGTGCTAAAATTGAGAATGTTAAGACGGATTTGGGATATATGAATGATGATGATTTTGGAGAGGAGGAAGCAAGAAATTTAATAACCCAGGCTTTTGACTGGAATCAGAAACTACCCTCTCAATCCAGCGAGAAAGTAAGTGAGACAAAAAAAGAATTTGAAACTGTTAAAGATATGATATCCGAAGAATTTTTTCCTCCCTGCATGCTGTTAGGATTGAAAGGATTAGAGGATGGAAGGAAGAGGTTTTTATTTATTTTACTTAATTTTTTGAGAAATACAGGATATGATTATTCCCAAATTGAAAAAGTTGTTTCTGAGTGGAATAAAAAAAATACTGAGCCTTTAAGAGATAATTACATCAATGCCCAAATAAGCTGGCATAAAAGGCAGAAAGGAAATCTCCTTCCCCCTAATTGCGATAACCAGCAGTATTATCCCGGAATAAATATATGCAATCCAGATGGTTTTTGCAAGTTTATTAAAAACCCAGTTCATTATTCTTTGAGAAAGAAAAGAATGGAAAATCAGAATAGGAAAAAAAGAAAATCAGCTAAGAAGACTAATTAATTCATCCAAAACTTTTTTACTCCTTGTTTTTTTATATTCTTTTAATAATAGTTTTATTTCTTTTTCATTAATTATTATTCCTTTTTCTTTTAATATGGAACTCATTCTTGAGTTTATGAAAAATTGAAAGAGCTGATTAACATTTTTTGGATTTTCTGTTATTTTACACCTTTCAAAATCTATCATAACTGGTTTATTATTAGAGATTAAAATATGCTTGTAAGGATGGTTCATTTCTTTTTTATTTACGTTTAATAAGTCCATTACTTCACATTGTTTTATTATATTTTTTAGAACTTTGATTATATTAAGTTTAGTTGCTTTTTCAGTCCAAGTTATTATTTCTTCTCCTTTTACAAAATTATAAGAAAATGAGTCTTCTGTGTAAGCTATAAGTTTTGGGCCGATTTTATGTTTGTTTAGAATTTTTAACCAGTAAACTTCATTCATTACTCTAAATGGCTGGGATTTCTTTGTAGCTATGTTCCCTTTTAAGTAAACTTTGCCTCTTTTACCCTGTGCTAAGAATGCCATAATGTGCATCTGAATGCGTTAAGTATTAAAAGTTTTTCTCTAAACTATGAAAATAATACTTTGTGATGCGTGGAACACATTTGTGACCAAAGAAGACATTTTTTCCTCCTGAGAGCTTCGGCTCTCGGCTTTCTTATTAATCTTTTATTATTACAATCGCTTTCTTGCCTCTATGTTTTTGAGGCACTATAACATGGCATCCTGTTCCGAATGTAGAAGTTTCTCTCTCTAACACTTCAGCAACAGTTATGTCTTTCAATTTTAAGATTATATCTTGTTTTCTCATATATATTAGATATATATGCTTATATTTAAAGGTTTCGATTGATAATTTCGCCTTATGATATAGGTAGGTGAGCGCACCGAAAAACTTATAAACCTAATAGTAGTAACAACTATGGGTGAATAGAAAATGTCATACTTAATAATGGAAAATGGAGATGTACAAACAGAAAGTGTACAAATGAGTAAACGTTTCTCAGATTATCTAAAAGAAGTATCCGTTTAGTTAACCGAAAATAACAAATAGTAGTTTCAACTACTAACTCTTGGGGGTTGGAGTGAGGAACGAATGGAAACCCCAAAAGAACTAAATGACTTGAGCAAGGAAGAACTAATTAAGATAATCCTTGACT
>JACQNJ010000030.1 GCA_016203115.1 Candidatus Woesearchaeota archaeon | reverse complement strand
GCCTGTCTGAATAAAGCATAAAGCTTTTTTACTAGTTTAACTTTCCTCTTTTTATTCATTTTGGGTTCTCCTTCTTAACCCCCTGATAAGGTTAAGAGGGTTAACCCTCTATAAAAGAATTTAGATTTTCACACGTGCATAAACTTGAGAAACAAATTAAAACAAGAATCTGGAATAAGCTTCAAGAATGCAAAGAAGACCCTTTTAGATTTCTAGAGCCTTTAATTGAAATTGAAGGGTTCAAATTGAGAGTTGGAGATTATAGGCTTATCATTGATGTTGACCATACAAATAAATTTTTGAAAATTCTTAAAGTTGGGCATAGAAAGAATGTTTATGAATAATATTATAACCTCGTTTGCTGCAATGCCCTGTTGATGCTTATATTATTCTTTAAAACTAAAGTTCTTACATCTGACTCTAGATGCTGCTTATTTTCTTCATACAGAACTATTTTTATCTTTTCCAGAGTATTCCTTACTTTTTTAAAAGCATAATTTGCTGCCGCTAAAGAATCTAATTTGTGCTTGTCTAAATTTTCTTTTTTTAATTCTTTCCCGTAAGGACTGGTTAGTTTTCTTTTTCTTTTGAAGTCTAAACTTGCTTCTGGATATATAATTTTTGCCCCTGTTGCTGTTGCTATCTTCTTTACAACTTTTGGGGCAGGAATAACATCTGTACTTACAATAACAGGTGAGCCAATTGAGGTTATGTCCCTGATTATACTTTCCGCTGAAATATTTTTTGAAGAAGTTAATTTTAAAAGATTGCCTTCAAGGTCTAAAACAGCATACCCTTTGGTTGTGCCAGGGTCTATTCCTACTATAATATTTTTTCTTGTGTCTTTAACCACCTCTATAAATTTTACACCTTTATTTTATATAAAACTTTCTGAGGGGCTGTGGGCCAACCTGATTAAGCTTCAAGCTCGGGGTTCATTGAAGAAGTTAGAAAACTCTTGAGGATATGTGAACAGAGCTGCGATATGGATTCAAATTCCAGAGGTCCCAAATTATTTCTGATTTAGAGTTCTAGCTATGTTTCTTACATATACTCTTTTGTTATTATCATCGCAATTTGGGTCATAAAAACAATTTGGATCTTGAGGAGATTCTCTGTTAGATGGCCTATACTTCCTAAAAAATGAGTCTACAAACACCTGTTGAACTTCTTGGCTTAAAGCTGAAAGCCTTAGACTTTGAGCTCCTGGAGCATCTGAAAATGTTTTTCTTGACTTGTTACGCATGTTACAAATATCTGACAGGGTATAAGCTGTTTCATCCATCCTCAATGCTAACAATAGAAAATCGCGTGGAATATTTATTTGCGTATGGGCATTTCCTCTTTTTAGTAAACCTGCTGCGCAAAATTTAGCAATTCCCTCATCAGGATTCAAAACATCTAGCATCTCTTGTGGTATTCTAAGATTATGCGACCCGTAAAATACCGCCTCTAATGTCGAGTAAAATAATAAATCTAGATCTCTTTGCCTTATGAAATACGGCTTTTTTTCGGCATGTTCTAGTCCTGCTGTTAAATTTTCTTGTCTCCTTCTTTGTAATATAAGCTCTGCATGCCCTCTTTGGTACAAGTCTTCATCTATATCTTTTGATCCTAATAAATCACATAATTCTGCGTATGCTACTGCATTACCCCTTATTAATGCACTTTCTCTAGCTGCTTCTTGTAAGTTTATTTGATCTTCTAGAGAGCTTAAAAATCCCTGTTCTTCTACAGCATGATTTATTCCCATAATTAAAGAAGAAATTGCTTGTATTTAAATCTTTCTTTTTTGACTACTTGTAGAGAGTAAATATTTATTCAACAATATATTTATATAGAAAATTAAATTAAACTCCTTGAGGTGATTTAAATGGGGGATAGACTGTTGATGTTTTATGGCACCGAGTGCTCACACTGTCATGATATGGACCCTTTAGTTGAAAAGTTAGAGAAAGAGGAAAAAGTAAAAGTTGTTAAGTTAGAAGTATGGCATAATTCTAAAAATGACGATTTGAGGAGAAAATTAGATACTATTGATTGCAGAGGAGTACCTTTTTTCTTTAATGAAAAAACTAATAAAGCTCTTTGCGGCGCTGTTTCTTATAGTGAATTTAAAAAATGGGCACTAGGGAAGTAGAGGTGAATGAATGCCTAAAAAAGCAGTTTTTAAGGGAACTATTGAATACCTGCAGATTTTGAATGAGAAGGGGAGGCTGGATGAAAGATTAATGCCTTCTTTAACTAAAAATGATGTTATAAGGATGTATGAGTTAATGGTTTTTTCCAGGAAACTTGATGACAAGCTATTAGCTTTACAAAGACAGGGAAAAATAGGAACTTTTGCCCAAGTGAAAGGACAGGAAGCCTGCCAGGTTGGAAGCTGCTATGCAATGAAACAAGAGGACTGGATGTTTCCTGCTTTCAGGGAGACTGCTGCTTTTTTAACTCGAGGATTGCCTGCTGAAATGATTATTGAGACAATTGCAGGAGATGAAAGGGGAAACAAAATTCCTGAAGATGTGAATTGCTTTACTTATTCTGTGCCTGTGGCTGGACAGATTTTGCATGCAGTAGGATTTGCATGGGGGTTTAAGCTGAGAAAAGAGAGGAAAGCTGCTGTTGTATTTTTTGGGGATGGAGCTACATCTAAGGGTGATTTTCATGAGGGCTTGAATTTTGCGGGTGTTTTTAAAATTCCAATAGTTTTTATCTGCCAGAATAATCAATATGCAATCTCTGTGCCAAGAGAAAAACAAACTGCTTCTGAAACAATAGCACAAAAAGCTTTAGCTTATGGAATTGATGGAATACAAGTAGATGGGAATGATTTATTTGCTGTGTTTAAAGCAACCCAAGAAGCATTGAAGAATGCAAAGGATGGAAAAGGAGCTAAATTAATTGAGTGCGTTACTTACAGACTAGGAGACCATACAACTGCTGATGATGCTTCGAAATACAGAACAAAAAAAGAGGTTGAGGAATGGAGCAAGAAGGATCCTATTGTAAGGATAAAAAAATATTTAGAATCTAAAAAATACTGGAAAAAAGAAGATGAAGAAAAATTATTGAAGAAAGTTGAAGAAAGAATAAATGAAGCTGTCGAAAAAGCTGAGAAAATTGGAATGCCTACAAGAGAAGACATGTTCAAATACATGTATAAGGAGATGCCTTGGTATTTAAAAGAGCAATTAGAAGAGGTGAAAGATGCTGGAAATGGTAGTAAATGATTTCTCATGGAGGGTTGTTCGTTATGGAATAAGAAATGCTCCTTGGCAAATGGCTGTAGACCACGCATTATTGGAAATTATGAACAGGCAGATAAGAAGAGGTGATGAAGTTAAGCCAATAATAAGAGTGTATAGATTTGATAGAGGAGCAGTTATACTTGGTCATGAACAAAAGGGTAGAAGATTTGGGGATATGAATGGGTATGACTTTACTACTAGAGTTAGTGGGGGAGGACATATGTATTTTAGTTCTGATGATATCCACTATTGCGCCGTTGTTCCTCGGTCTATGCTTCCTGAGGATTTAATAGAATCATATAGAATGCTGAATGAGCCTGTTGTAAGAGCATTGAGAATGTTAGGATTTAATGCAAGACTGGGAAGAACTTCAATTAAAATTGATATGGATGAGGAAAAAACACTAGTTGGAACTGCACAAAGAAGAATGAATTATGCTGTATTACAACACGGAAGTGTGCTATTGCACGATTATGGTGATGAGGTATTTAAACTATTACACTCTAAAGAGGATGAAATCAGAGTTTGGAAAGATAAGATTATTGCATTGTCAATGTTAAATGGAAAAATAGATCTTAATGAAGTAGCAAGAAAAATTACTTTATTTTATGCAGATGAAGGATATAAAGAGACAGGATTAACTGGTGAAGAGGTAACATTAGCGGAAAAACTGTATAGGGAGGTCTATACTAATCCAAAGGTTATTGGAAAAGGCAGTAAGGAGAAAGAACATATTTGTCTGATAGAAGGTTTAATGACTGATGATTACACAGCACATGTTAGACAAAATTCAGGATTATAAAATGGCCAAATTAAACATTGTCGAAGCATTGAACTTAGCACTTAACCAAGAGATGGAAAAAGACGATTCTGTCTTAGTTTTAGGAGAAGATGTTGGGATTGATGGGGGTGTTTTTAGAGTAACAGAAGGATTGTATAAGAAATTTGGAAAAGACAGAGTTATTGACACACCATTAGCTGAGCCTGGAATTGTTGGGACTTCTATTGGGTTAGCTGTGAATGGATTTAAACCTGTTGCGGAGATACAATTTTCCGGATTTATTTATTCTGCTTTTGACCAGATAGTAAGCCATGCTGCAAGGATAAGAAATAGGTCTAGAGGAAGGTTTACGTGCCCTTTGGTTGTTAGAGCCCCTTATTCTGGGGGTATTAAAGCTTTAGAGCATCATAGCGAGAGCATGGAAAATATTTTTGTTCACACTCCTGGGTTGAAAGTTGTTATACCTTCTACACCTTCAGATGCTAAAGGATTATTGATAAGTGCAATAAGAGATCCCGACCCTGTGATATTTTATGAGCCTAAAAGGATTTACAGGGCAATCAAAGAGGAAGTAAATGAAAAAGAATATACAATACCAATTGGAAAAGCCAAAGTTGCAAAAGAAGGAAGTGATGTAACTTTGATCTCTTGGGGGGCTATGGTAAGAGAATGCTTGGAAGCTGCTGAGAAAGTTGAAGCAAGCTGTGAAGTTATTGACATTAGGACATTGAAGCCATTAGATATTGATGCTATAATTGATTCTGTAAAGAAGACAGGAAGAGTTGTAATTGTTCATGAAGCGCCTAAGACTTCTGGATTTGGAGCTGAAATTACTGCTTTGATAAATGAGAAAGCCTTGCTAAATTTACAAGCTCCTGTGAAGAGAGTTACCGGCTTTGACACTATATTTCCTTATGCCAAAATGGAGAGTGCATATTTACCTGATGAAAGAATTGAAAAAGGAATAAGAGAGGTTTTAGAATTTTGATAGAGTTTAGATTTCCAGATGTCGGAGAAGGGATTCAGGAAGGAGAAATTGTTAAATGGCTTGTTAATGAAGGTGATAATGTCAAGCAAGATGATGTGATTGTAAAAATTGAAACGGACAAAGCTGTTGTTGATATTCCTAGCCCTGTTAGTGGGAGAATTTCTAAAATTAATTTTAAAGAAGGACAGGTTGTTAAAGTTGGAGAAGTTTTAGTTGCTATTGATGATGGGAAAACTGTTTCTAATGAAATTAAAAAAGAGGAAAGGAAAAGTGTTGGTGTTATTGGGGAGTTAGAGGAAGCCAAGGAAGAGGTTGAAACTAAAGTACTTAAAAAAGAAACAAGCAAAACAGAAAATAGAGTTCTTGCATTACTTAGTGTCAGAAAATTAGCTAAAGAAAAAGGAATTGATTTAAATTTGATCAAAGGAACTGGGAAAAAAGGAGAGACAACTAAAGAAGATGTTGAAAATTATTCCGGTGAAAAAGTTAAACCTAGTGGAATAAAAATTGATAAGAAATACGATCTATATGGGTATGTTGACAGAATTCCTTTGAAAGGTGTTAGGAAAACAATTGCTGTTAACATGCTTAGAAGCTTTAGGGAAACTGCTCCTGTTACTTCTATGATTGATGTGGATATAACACATTTATGGGATGTTAGGGAAAAAGAAAAGGAAGTTGCTGAGAAGGAGGGGGTTAAACTGACATTTTTGCCTTTTATAATAAAAGCTGTGGTTGATGCTTTGAAATTACATCCTTATGTTAATTCCAGCATTGAAAATGAGGAAATTGTCTTGAAAAAATACTATAATATTGGAATTGCTGTTGATACTGAGGCAGGACTGATAGTTCCTGTGATTAAAAGAGCTGATATTAAAGATATTAATAGTATTGCTAAAGAAATTGTTGATTTATCTAATAAAGTTAAGGATAGAACTATTGATATTGCTGATTTGAAAGGAGGAACTTTTACTATAACTAATTATGGAAGCATTGGAGGGAATTATGGAAGTCCCATAATCAATTACCCTGAATGCGCCATTTTAGGTGTTGGAAGAATTGAGGAATTGCCTAGGGTTATAGATGAAAAAATTGTTGTTAGAAGAATACTGCCTTTATCAGTTACATTTGACCATAGGATTGTAGATGGAGCTGAGATTGCAAGATTTTTGGTTGAAATTAAAAAAAGACTGGAGTATCCTGCTTTGCTGTTGGTTTAAAAACATCTAAACAGTTAATAAGATTTTTTATAACTTTCTTTTAATAGTAAAGCATCTTCTTCAATATTAGGAGATTCACAGGTTACTACGCCTTTGCATTTAAATTCTTTTAAAACTTTTAACAAATCTTTATAATTAAATTTAGACTCTTTTAAAATTAAATGGTTCTTTTCTCCTTTATCCCCATATTCAATGCCTGCTATATGGATATGCATGTCATTTAATGCTCTTTTACCAAGAGCTTTTTCTACTTCAATTAATATAGATTTAAACTCATCATAAGTGTTATTCTGGCCTAAAGTTCTAGCGTAAAAATGGGAGAAATCAATGCAAGGCATTATCTGATCAAATTCCTGGGATAAATTTAAGGTTTCTTTTAAATCTCCAAATTGTGATTTTTTTCCTGAGATTTCAGGTCTGATCCATATTTTTTTATCAAATTCTCGAACTTCTTTAAGTATTTTTTTTATTCCTTCTTTTATATTATTGTAGGCTTCTGAGGTTGTTGATTTCATGTAATAGCCTGCATGAAAACAGACAGAATAACCACCGCATAAGGATGTTATAATGGCTGAATTTGCTATGTAACTGATACTTGCATGGAATGTTTTTGGATTATCTGAATTTAGATTAATATAATAAGGAGCGTGGCAGGTTAATACAACATCATTTTCTTTTGCTATTTTTTTTATTTCAAAAGTTTTTTCTTTTTTTATATTAACTCCACGAACAAATTCTAACTCAAAAGAATCCAGATTTAGCTTTCTTACATCTTTTATTCCCTGAATAGTATCTCCTTTAGTGCAAGTAGGAATTCCAGCTGTTCCGAATCTTAACTTATCCATAGGTTAGAGAAGATAAAAGAAGTATATTAATTTAATTGTGTGATGGATAATACCTGTTCCTCCTCCATGTAGAGTATAATACCCTGTCTTTTTCGATAAAGTCTCCAATTGATTCTGGTGTTACTCCTATTTCTCTTGCTATTTGTGCTTTTGGGCAACCAACAGATGCAAGCATTATTACTAAACCAAGCTCCTCTGCAATTTTACCATATTTATATCTTGGCGGACCTCTTCTAACTTTTGGAAGATTAACCATTCCTCTTTTCCTTAAATCATACAAAGATCTCTCACTTAACCCTGTTATTTCTGCTAATTCTGGGACTGATTGTACTTTATCGGATTCTATTATTACATTTAGAATTAATGCGGTCTCCTGAGCACTAGTGTTTCTTGGCATTTTTTAAAATTTAACTAAAAGATTCGCCACAACCACAGGTGGATTTTGCATTTGGATTTTTGAATTTAAACCCTGATTCTTTTAATGAATCTACAAAATCAAGTTCAACTCCACTCAGCATTTGCTTGCTATTTGCATCTACAATGATTTTGGCTCCGTCTTGAATTATTAGCTGGTCTTTTGGTGATGGCGATTTTACAAAAGCTAAATCATAAGAATGGCCAGAGCAACCGCCTGGAACAACTCTTACTTTTAATGCATAATCTGGCTTGTTCTCTGCTTTTAATAATACTTTTATTTTAGATGCTGCTGTAGAAGTTACCTTCAAAGTGATAATATCTTCTTGAACATTTTTTGTTGTTTCTTGAGCCTCTAAAGCTTTATTTATGTCATTAATTATTTTGTTTACTGTTTTATCATCTAAACCGTGGCCTTTTGCTCCTCCTTCAATGCTTTCATAAGGATTGACATGACAACCAATACAATGCAATCCATAGTTAAGCATGATTTCTGCTGATCCGGGAAATATCTGCAATGCTTCTCCAATTGTTGTTTCTTTTGTGATTATTGACATTTTAACCCCATTATGTTATGAAATTTTGATTTTTAAGATTATGGTTTTATGACAATTCTTTTAGTTTCTTAACTAATTCATCAAAAATAAGTTTCTTTTTTCCCTTAGATAATGAAAATAGCGACTTCTCAACCATAAACCTAGATATTGTAAATATATAATTCAGCTTTATAACACTGTCCTTTATTGCACCTTCTTTTTTAGTGATGGATATTCCCTTCATACCAGTATTACTTGTAATTCCTGCAACAACGATGTTGTCTAATTCTTCAAATAGAATCACAGCGGGCCTAGTTTTAATTTCAAAAGTATCTGTAAACTGCAATTTCGCAAGAACTACATCTCCTGGTTTAAGCACGTTCCCATGCCTCATCTTCTTTGTTGCTCCATAATTCTTTCATTTTTGCCTGCTGAACCTTATGGAGGAACTCATCGTATTGATTCTTATTTTTTATATCTTTGAATACTTGAATCATATTCTTTATTAAATCATTATATGACTGTTTAGGATATTCACGTGCCTGTTTTAGTGAATTGACAACGGACTTATCTATTTGTATGGTAGTGGTATTCATTATACATCAACTATAGTTAATATATAGTTAGTTATATATAAACATTTCTATTGAACTAAGTTTTGGGTTATTTTATGCATAATCTCTCCATATTCTTTGTACCCATCAACTTCTATTTCATCTGCTAACTTGCTTAACCCTTCTTTTGCTATTTTCCCATCAATTATGACTACTACTCTATCAGGCTTTACATACTGAAGTATCCTATTATAGTGCGTTATTAGGAGTACCCCCATGTTTGTTTTGCTCTTTATTGTATTTATTCCGTTTGAGATTACTTTTAAAGCGTCAACATCGGTTCCGCTGTCTGTCTCATCGAGAATTGCTAGTTCCGGTTCAAGAACTGCCATTTGCAGTATTTCATTTCTCTTTTTTTCCCCTCCTGAAAATCCCTCATTAAGATAACGACCAACCAATGATTCTTTCATATTGAGCAATTTCATCTTTTCTTCTAATAACTTTTTAAACTCCAAAACTGAAATTTTTTCTTTTCTTCTTGCGTTTAATGCAGTTCTTAAAAAATTGGCCACTGAGACTCCTGAAATTTCTGAAGGATACTGGAAAGACAAAAATAAACCGAGTTTTGCCCTTTCACTTGGAGACATTTCAGTGATATCCTGGTTTTTAAAAATTATTTTCCCTTTTTCTATTTTATATTCCGGATTTCCCATTAATACGTTTGCTATTGTACTTTTACCACTTCCATTTGGTCCCATTAAAGCTATGATTTCACCTTTGTTTATTTCTAAGTTTATTCCTTTAAGTATCTCAACACCATTAACTGTTACATGCAAGTTTTTTATTTCCAAGTCTGCCATTTCATTCCTCCAAGATTTTGCCATTCATTTTGTAAATTCCTTTTTGCAATGCTCTTAGGGATAATAATGCACATTTTAATCTTATAGGGGAGATTGAAACACCCAATAATTCCAAAACTTCCTTATTATCCATTTTTTTAACTTCACTTAATGACTTATTTTTTAAAACCTCTGATAATTTTGAAGCTGCGGCAACACTTATTGCGCATCCTCTTGAATCAAATTTTATGTCCTGGATTTTATCACTGCTTATTCTTACTGTTACTTTTACTTCATCTCCGCAAAGAGGATTTGTATCATTGAACTCAATATCTGGATTGCTTAAAGCACCAAAATTTCTTGGATTTTTATAGTGGTCCAAAAGTTCTTCCTGATACATGTCTATCATTTGAATACCTCTTGAATCTTTTTTAATGAGCCAATCAAAGAATCTATATCCTCTTTTGTGTTGTAAAAATAAAATGATACTCTGCATACTGCTGATATCCCTAAAGTTCTCATTAATGGTTTTGCGCACATATGACCTGCTCTTATTGCAATACCCTCCTTGTCCAATAATTGAGCTACATCATGAGGGTGAATTCCAACCAAATTAAATGAGATTAAACCGATCCGATCTCCGTTTTCTGGACCATAAACTGTGATATTGTTTAATTCTAATAATCTTTTCATTGCATATTGTGTTAAGTCTTTATTGTACCTGCTTATTTTTTCCACACCTATTGACTCTAAATAATCAACAGCCTCACCTAAGGCTATGGCTCCTTCAATATTTGGAGTTCCTGCTTCAAATTTGTTTGGAATATCTGCCCATTTTGCATCCTGCTCTGTTACGTCACTTATCATGCCTCCGCCGAAAAATACGGGGTTTATTTTTTTTAGATACTCTTTTTTTCCGTATAATCCTCCTATTCCTGTTGGACCTAACATTTTATGACCTGAAAAAGCCATAAAATCTATGTTTAGATCTTTAATATCTATTTTTAAATGCGGGACGCTTTGCGCACCATCAACTATACAATAAGCCCCAAACTTATGCGCAATATTGCTTATTTCTTTAATTGGATTCATTGTGCCTAGAACATTAGATACATGAGCCACTGATACAACTTTAGTGTCTTTATCTATCGGGGATTTTTTAATATCCAATTTCCCCTCTCTGTCTATTGGGATGAATCTTAATTGAGCACCTGTTCTTTTACATAATTGCTGCCAAGGGATTATATTTGAATGATGCTCCATTTCTGTGACTACAATATTGTCTTTTGAGGTAATATTTTTACCTAGAGAATATGCCAAGATGTTTAATGATTCTGTTGTATTCCTTGTAAAAATGATTTCTTCTTTTTTTGCATTAATCAGCTTTGCAACTTTTTCATGTGCTTCCTCATATTTTAATGTGGCTTTTTCCCCTAAAGTATGAATTGCCCTGTGTACATTTGCATTATAAGACATGTAGTATTCTGCTATTGCATCAATTACTTGTTTTGGCTTTTGAGACGTGGCACTACTATCTAAGTATATTAAAGGCTTACCATTTATTTTTTGATTTAAAATTGGAAAATCCTGCTTTATCATTTCTATGTGCAACTCTTTTAATGGATTCATTTTAACCTCTCTTCAATAACTGATTCTATGTAATCTTTTATTTGTACATTTGAGATTTTTCCAATTAATGGATTGAAAAATCCCTTTACTAACTCCCTTTCTGCCTCTTTTTCAGATAAACCTCTGCTCATTAAATAGAAAATTTTCTTTTTGTCAATTTGACCTATTGTTGCTCCATGTGTGCAGCGCACTTCGTTGTTGCCTATTAATAATTTTGGAATTGCATTAGATTCAACACCTTCATTCAATAATAAAGTGTCTTGTTTTTGATAGCCGTTGCTGTAAGGAGCATTTTCCTTGATTTCAATTAAGCCCCTGTATAAAGATTTTGCCTTGTCCTGGGCTGCTCCCTTTACCAGCATATCACTTGTAGTATTTGGTGCTGCATGAATTGCTGAAGTAAAAATATCAAACTGCTGAGCTTTTGAAGCGAAAAAAGCTCCTAAATTTTTTGTTGATGAGCCTCTTCCATTTAACAGAGAGGTTGATTCAAATCTTGTAAACTTGCTTCCAAAATTCCCTGAAAACCATTCCAGATGAGAATCATTTCCTAATTTTGCCCTGTTTATGGTAAAGTTATGCCAACCAAGTTTTATTGACTGCAGAGAGCCATATTGTATTTGTGAATTATTTCCTATTATTAATTCAACTACATTGCTCCTGTATCCTTCTTCACTTTCCGAGGTTGTGTTTTCTATAACTGCTGCTTTTACATTGTCTTCTGCTATTATTAATATGTGCTCAAACTGGGTTTTAGATCTTATATTTGTGCTTATTTCTATTGGCTTTTTTAATTCTGTGTTCTTAGGTATTTTAATGAATATTCCTTTATTCCATGAGGCTAAATGCAAAGCTGCTATCTTATCTTCATTTTCTGAGATTAAAGAGCCAAAATGTATTTCCGTTAGCTGGGGGTATTTTTTTATTGCTTCATGAATACTTAATATCTCTACTTCTTTTTCTGCAGAAATTGATGATTCTTCTTGAGACAAATCACTGCTTATTGAGTTTAGGTCTAATGAACTTGCATTTAGGACAATGTTAATTCCGTAACGAAAACTTGGGTTTGGAAGAATCTCAAATTTGTTTAATGCATCTGCTCTTCTTCTTTTAAGCCAAAAAGGCTCTGAGAGTTCTCTTATTGTTTTTTGAATTGTAATCATTTTTATCACTCATCCTAGAGACCCCTCCATTTCCATTTCTATTAATCTGTTGAGCTCTATTGCGTATTCCCCTGGAAGTCTTTTTGTAATAGGCTCTATGAATCCAGAGACTATTAGTTTTTTTGCATCTGATTCTGACAACCCCCTAGACATTAAATAAAATATTTTTTCCTTGCTTATCTTCCCAGTTGTTGCTTCATGACCTATTTCTGATTTATCTTCCATAATTTGAATGTAAGGTATTGTATTAGATTGTGAGATGTTATCTACCATTAAAGCATCACACTGGACATTTGATTTTGCATTTACTGCTCCTTTGTTTATCTTTAATAAACCCCTATATGTTGTAATTCCTCCATCTTTTGAGATGCTTTTAGCTATAATTGTTGAAGATGTGTCAGGAGCTATGTGAATAACCTTAGAACCTGTGTCTTGGTTTTGGCCATTTCCTGCAAATGCAATACCTATCATTTCTGTCCTTGCTCTCTTTCCTACTAAAATTGAGGAAGGGTAAAGCATAGTAATGCAACTGCCATTATTCCCATTTATCCACTCCATTATTCCATCTTCTTCTACAATTGCCCTTTTTGTGTTTAGATTATAAGTATTTTTAGACCAATTTTCAATTGAAGAATAACGAACACGAGCACCTTTTTTTACGTAAATTTCCACGCAACCTGCGTGAATGTTGTTTTTATTGTATTGAGGGGCAGAGCAAGCTTCAATATATTGCATTTCTGCTCCTTCATCAACTATGATTAATGTGTGCTCAAACTGCCCTGAGCCTCCAGCATTAATTCTGAAGTATGCTTGTAATGGTACATCTACTTTAACCCCCTTAGGGACATAAATGAATGTACCCCCAGACCAGACTGATGCATGTAAAGCTGCAAATTTATGATCTGCTATTGGGACACATTGGGTCATGAAGTATTTTTGAAATAATTCCGGATATTTTTTTAATGCTGTGTCGCAGTCTTCAAATATAACCCCTTTTTCTTCCCATTCTTTTTTTAAGGAATGATAAGCATTCATAGAGTCATATTGGGCTCCTGCTCCAGCTAATGCTTTTCTTTCTACTTCTGGAATTCCTAACTTTTCAAAAGTTCTTTTTATATCTTCCGGAACTTCATCCCAGCTATTAGCATGAGATCTTTCATCTACTTTTGTGTAATATGTTATTTCATTTAAGTCTAATTTAGACAGGTCAGGACCCCATGTTGGAGTTTTCGTTTGCTGAAATATCTTTAATGCCTGCAATCTCTTTTGAAGCATCCATTCTGGCTCTTTTTTATCTTCTGATATTAATCTGACTACATCTTCATCAATTCCCTTCTTGGACTTTAAAACAGCCCTCTCTGGATTCATGTGATCATACATTTCCCTGTTTATTTCCAGAATTTGCTTTTTCATATCAATCACCTTTTCAGTTTCCTGCTTATTTCCATTACTGCAACTGTTTTTTGCTCATTATCTTTAATTGGAGAAGTAATCAATTCATAAGAAACTTTTTTGCCATCTCTTGTGTAAGTATTAATTGTTCGATGTTTTTTCCCTGTTTTGAATGTTTTAACAGCTGGGCAGTCTTTACAATGTTCTTCACTATAATTTTCATAACAAAAAGAAGCCTGTTCTACTTTGTTGTTTGCCCATATAATCTCTTTATTTTCTTTCATGATTGTAATTCCATCATCAAAAGAGTTTAGAACCTCTCTTAATGGATTTCCATCTCTTATGATTGACAAAATCGGTGAATTAGATGGATGCCATAATTTTGTTCTTCCTATAATTTGAGATTCTATCAATCCTTTAGATTGTAATATTTCTAGATACTTTGAAGTCGTATGCCTTTCTAAGTTTAGTTTTTTTGCAATCTCCTGAGTAGGTATTTTCTCTTTTGAGTTTCTTATTATTTCCAGAACTTTGACTTCAACAGAATTTTCCATAGGATTATTATACAAGAAAGATATTTAAAGGTTGCCTTTATTGGTTACCAATAAAAATTTGAAACAGAAATATTTAAAATTGTATAGGACATACTTTTTTTATGACATTAAATGTTCAACTAAGTGATTCTGAAAGTAATGGAATTTTTGGTAGGGTGCGAGGTTTTCTTGAAAGAAGGAGACAACAAGCAATATTTGATAGATTTATGGCAATGCCAAAGGTTGGAACTAGTTATTGTCCGTCTGCGTGGTATGAGATAAGTTATGGAAACTCTCAAATGATGTTCTTCGGTTATGATAGACATTTCTTAGAGGTTAGATTTCAAGACCAAACTTATCAGACATTAATTGAGAGATTAAGCAGAGGTGGAGAAGGAGATAGAGCCTATGCAATACTTCCGAGAGACGAGGAAGGAGCAGTACTTACTAGATTAGCCAGAGAAACAGAGAGAGTTCATATATTAAGAAGTTCTTCAGATATAAGAAGAGGATTCTCCATATTGAGTCCTTTTTATGTCTTGACTTTTGATCCTATATGTGAATTAGCCCCACTAATTACACATGATGAAACTCTTCAAAGAACTACAATAAGAGATTTTGACTTGGTTCGTCATTATGAAAAAATATTTGAAAGAGAAAGGGCAAGGATTATAGCTTCTCCTAGGTTTAGTTACGAAAGCTAATGTCTAAACAAAATTTCATTCTTTCTGACTAAATGGCCTGCAAATCTTAAAGAAGTCACATTCTCCATTGCTCCACTTGCATAAAGGACTTGGTTTTTTATTGTATTCTTTTATATCTGCTGTTAGGGTTCTTTCCTGGACATCTGTTATTTCTATTCTCGCAAAGTTTAGTAAATTATCATCTACAGGTATAAATTTTTCATTTGATTTTAAGAAATGAATGCCTACTTCATAAGGTGTTTCATTGTATTTTAGCTTATATAATAATGCATAAATTGCTAGTTGTAATTTGTACTCTTCGTTTATTTCCTCTTTTTTTGAAGTTTTGTAATCCAATAATTGAATTCCTTTTTCTGTTTTCAAGATAGCATCTATTACACCTTGAACTTTAATTTCTTCTGAAATTACCCTTGTTTCTGTGATGGGTGTTAATGATTTAAATGCTTCTTTGAAAGTTAAACTGATACTTTTATCTTGGAGCTTTTTTATGAAAGAAGCGTACCAATTTTGAAGCATCTGAGCCGTTTCTGTGTAATAGAAATCTTGTAAGTTTTGTTGAGGAACTAATTCATTTATTTGGTCTATGTTTTTTAACCAATTCTGCTTGAATAAATCAAAAACTAAAGTTCTGAAAACAATTTCGTAATTTTGGTGAGAGACTTTTTCTATGTTTATTTTGAAAAAATCTTCAATAACTGTATGGACTATTGATCCCCTAATTAAAGAAAATGATTTCTTTGTTGGAAGCTTCTCTATATACTGATAATAGAACTTTCTAGGGCACTGTTTAAAGGTTAGAATTGAAGATGGAGAGTAAAGCATTATTTTCAAAGAAATTTTGTAATATTTAAGGATTTAGGAGATTTTTTGCAATTCTTTTAATTTTGATTTGACTTCATTTACATGACCTTCTACTTTAACATTTTCCCAGATATATACTATTTTGCCTCCTGGTCTGATTAAAAAAGTTGTTCTTATGACCCCAATATATTTTTTTCCGTACATTGATTTTTCTTTCCAGACATCATAATCTTCCAGTGTTTTATGCTTTGGATCACTCAATAAGACAAGATTAAGGTTTTGTTTATCTATAAAATTCTGGTGGCTTTTACAGGTATCTGGGCTAATTCCTATAATAGAAGCATTAAGCTTTTTAAATTCTGTAATTTGCTGTGTAAAGTCGATTGCCTCAATTGTGCATCCTGTGGTGTTATCTTTTGGATAGAAGTAAAGGATAAGCCACTTATTCTTAAAAGAATTTAATGCTGTCTCAATGCCATCTTGGTCCTCTAAGGCAAAGTCTGGAGCTTTTTGATCTATTGAAAGCTTCATAAATTTGATAATACCCTTTTATTTAAATAATTTATTATTAAGCAGACTTTGAAAAGTCTTAGTAAACTTTTATATATATCTTCATTATTCTTTATATTATGTATAAAAGAGGGATATTTATTTTTTTGTTTATTTTAGTATTATTTTTAGTTATTGGATGCAATAAAGAAGAAGCTCCTGTAAGCCTTGGAGTTTCTATTGTTGTAGTCAATGAGACGCCGAAATTAGCTGCTGCAGATAATTTGAATGCACAAGATGAAAGTTTAGAACCTGCAACACAAAGTTCTTCGAATATAAAAGAATTTTCAATTATCGCAAAAAAATTTGAATTTGTTCCTGGAACTGTTACTGTGAATAAAGGAGATACTGTCAAGTTGAACATAAAAAGCGAGGATGTGGATCATGGCATTGCTATTCCTGAATTCAATGTAAAGAAAGACGTACCTGCCGGACAAGAGGCAACTGTAGAATTTGTCGCTGATAAAGCTGGAACTTTTCCTTTCAGATGCAGTGTTTATTGCGGTTCAGGACATAGTGAAATGGATGGAACTTTGATTGTTAATTAGTTTCCTTGGTTATTCTTTAGAAGAAATCAGGCTTTGCGGTAATAATTGAGAAAACTTAATTCAGCTATCTTTGCACCGAGCCCTTTGGTTGGATAAAGAACCCTTGAGGGATTACCATTCCTATGGTTTAACAAATCCTCTGGTTCACCTACGAAGATACCATTAAATAAAACAGATAATAAACACCAACCAGGAGTTTCAAACTTTGCAGCTAACTCCCTCATTATCCTTTGCCGTAAATCTATAAACCTACGATATCCCCCAACTGCTCCCGAGCATATTCTGTAAATTTCTTCTACACAAACTTCTGGTTGTGCTGTTACTATCATTTCAACAGGGGATTCCATGAGCTTGGAATACAATTGCCTATCTTCTCCTCTAATTGCAAATAAGTCTCCTGAATATTCCATTAAATTTAGGTAACTTAATCTTTCTAAAGTTTGACTATCTGGATTCATACTTATTTATCATTAATAAAATTTTTAAATCTATTTATTCTTCGGCTTTCTTCAAAAACCCCACTCAATTTCTTATCAGTTTGCTGAGAGAGGTTAGAAAGGCCTTCTATTATCAGCTTATAAATTTTGTAAATAAAACAAGCTGAATTATCCAAAAAATTTTTTAAACCAATTAATCATTTTTTGAATTAATCTAGAGCTTATACCTTGATTGTCTATACATAAGTTTGAAGAACATTCAAAATTGTTTTAGCTTTTATGAGACGACTGTACTTTTTTTAATAAACTAATTGCCTTTTCATCTGAGACTTGCTCAAAATTTTCGTAAAATTCACCTACTGCGAAAAAATGTTCTGAAGAATATAAGCAGATTACTTCATCTGCATTTTCTTTTAATAACTTTACATTTTCAATAGGACCTACAGGGATTGCTACTATAATCTTTTTTGGCTTTTGTTCTTTAATTAATTTTATTGTTAAAAGCATGGTTTTTCCTGTGGCTATTCCATCATCTGTTATTATAATTAATTTATTTTTTAGATTTATTGGCTTGTTTTTTCCTAAGTATTTTTTGTATCTTTCTTTTAGATAGTTCCTAATATTTTTAATTTCATTTTTAATATAATCTTTAGAAATTCCTTGTTCTTCTATTATTTCTGAGGTTAAACCAACTGTGCCTATTGCATATTCTGAGTTTCCTGGGTAACTTATTTTCTTTGTGAGGATTATACTGAGTCTTGAGTTAAGTTCTTTTGCTATAGAATAACCTACTTGTAAACCTCCTCTAGGGATAGTTAGAATAATTGTATCTTTTTTATTTTTGTATTTCTTTAATTCTTTGGCAAGTAATTTTCCTGCTGTAAAACGGTCTTTGAAAATCATTTTTTATTTAACATTGGAGTCTATTATTTTCTGGATGATATTTGTTGTTGAATACCCTTCCTCTAAATTAAAAGTTTTAAATTGACCATTCCATGATTCTAATAGCTCTTTTTCTTCTTTGATTCTTCCTAGGATGAATGAACCGCCTTTTACATGTACATTTGGCTTTATCTCTTTTAATAATCCTATTGGTTTGTCTTCTGAAAAAAGAGTTATGTAATCGACATCCTTTAAATAAGATAAAACTTCTGCTCTTTCTTGCTCTGGAATTATTGGTCTTTTGTCTCCCTTTAATTTTTTGACTGAAGAATCGCTATTGACTAAGACAATCAAAATATCTCCTAAAGATTTTGCTTTTTCTAACAGCCTTAAATGAGCTATATGCAAAATGTCAAAAGTTCCATTTGTTGTTACAATTGTTTTTTTTTGAGATTTTAGAGATTCGACTATTGATTTTAATTCTTCTTTTGTTTTTATTTTTGAATTCATAGTTTTTATATAATAAATATTATTAAAAGGGTTACGTTAATTGGCAGAAATCTTTATATATAAGTTTATACATGTTTAAACTATGATAGAGATACAAACTACAACAAGGAAATGGGGCAATTCTGTTGGTGTGCTACTGGGGAAGTCATTTAAACCTAATAAAAAAGTCATAATCTTAGTAAGTGAAGAAAATATTTCAAAAGCGAAGGATATATTTGGAACTTTAAAACTTAAGACGCCTACCAAAATTTTAGAAAAAGAAATTGATAAAGAGTTGGGATTATAATGTACTTTTTTGATACATATGCATTATTTGAGATTATTAGAGCGAATAAAGAATATGAAAAATATAAAGATTATCCTTTGAGAGTAAGTGCTCTGAATATTGCCGAGTTATACTGGGGGTTATTAAAAGATGTTGGAAAAAAAGAAGCTGATGAGTGGCTTAAGAAATTTAAATTTGACATACTCCCTATAGATTATGAAATCATTATTTCTGCTGTTAGTTTTCGCCATGAACACAAGAAACGTGACGTAAGCTTGGTTGATTCTTTGGGGTATATTTTAGCGAGAAAGTACGGATTAAAATTTTTAACTGGAGACAAGGAATTTAAAGGTATGAACAACGTAGAATTTGTTAAATAGATTTTTTAATGTGTAAAAAGCAAAAAAGCCAGAACTATTGATGAGATTATTACCCCTATAAATGATAACCAGCTTAAAGAGAAAATTGCGTAGATAAATCCTATTATTAAAGAAGCGAAAAATGCTTTTCCTATTAATTCGAAAGGTGAAGATGCCATTTTTTATTACAGTACAATCCTAAAGGAATAGTTTATAATTTTTTCTTATTTTTTATAAGTATGCCAAGAGGGGAGTTAAAACTGTTTGCTTGTAGAAGTGGGGAGCATTTTGCAAAAAGAGTTGCGGCTGAATTGAAGTCTAGAGGATGCACAGTTGTGGGATTGGAAGATTATGTTCTTACAGAATTTGAATGCGGAGAGAATAAACAACACTGTATCGGGCATAGTGTAAGAGAGTCTGATGTTTATATTTTTCAGTCAAGTGTGAGAGACTCTATATTAGGGTATTCTGTAGATGATAATTTTATGCAATTAGCAAGGTTTGTCGATGGAATGAGAAATGCTAGTGCAGGAAGCATAACGGTTGTCCTTCCTTTGGCATTTTATGCACGACAGGATAAAATCTGGGAAAGAGGAGAGCCTTTTAGTGCTAAATTAGCTGCAGAAGTCCTGCAAACTGCAGGAGCGAATAGGGTCGTTACAATGGAATTGCACTCAGATCAGATGAGGGGGTACTTTGATATTCATATTGAGCCTCTACATTTTTCATATGTTGCCTTAGATTACTTAAGGGGAAGATTTCAGTCTGACCTAGATAGAGTTGCATTTGGCTCAACTGATGCTGGAGGTGGAGAAAGAGCTAAACATTACCATAAGAAAATAGGAGGGAGCAGTATAGTTTTTGGAAATAAGATTAAAAGTTATGGAACTATGGGAAAGACTGTAGAAAGGATTGACATTGTAGGTGATGTTAAGGGAAAGGTTTTTGTTCCTGTGGATGATATGATTGATACTGGAGGAACCATGGTTATGGCTGCTAGAACTGCAAAATCTATGGGAGCGACTAATGTTTATGCCATTGCAGCGCATGGTTTGTTTAATGGAAAGGCGATTCAAAATTTTAATGATGCATTTAGAGATGGAGCTATTGATGAAGTAGTAGTTAGTGATAGTGTTTATCATGATCCACAAATGTTAGAGGATAATCCATGGCTGAAAGAGATATCTGTTGCTGGATTATTTGCAGAGGTAATCCAAAAACTACATCATGGTGAAGGGGTTAGTGAAGTTTATAGGAGTTAGTTGTTAAATAATTGAGCGCCCGAGAGGAGCAACTGGTTCTTAAATTCACTATCTGTCCTTTTCCAGAGCGTTACTTTAAGATTAAAGCGCCGAGGATGAGCAGAAAGACTTTAAATCTGCTTTAAGGTATTGAAATACCCTTATGTTTTTTATAAAGTTGAATATGTATTTATAGTTTTTGAACTGTTGAAAATATAATAGGTTATATGTTAATTATAGATAACACAAATTAGATTTTAGGTTAATACTATTTAACACAGATTTAATCATTTTTTTAAAAATTATTCACTTGAAATTTTACTTTCTCCTTTTAAACAGCATTTCTTATATTTTTTGCCTGAACCGCATAGACAAGGTTCATTTCTTCCAATCTTTTTCTTCATTTTCTCGAATAACGGCTTAATCTCTTCTGCCAGTATACTAAGCTTATTCTCATATCATTCTGAGTCTACTATTACCTCAATAGTACTTTCCAATTCTCTTTTTTCTTCTCTGTCTAAATTC
>JACQNJ010000032.1 GCA_016203115.1 Candidatus Woesearchaeota archaeon | reverse complement strand
TTATATTTACCATTTCTTACTACATTTGTGGAATGGCACTCAAAACATTCCATGGTGGCACCTCCTTTGCGAGTGTGCCCCTATTTCACACTCTTTTAGCTAATAAGAATATACTTCATCATTAATTAAGTTTACAGATTCCTTTTTGTAATACATACTTTTAAGACTAAAAATAAATAGAGTCTATCTTAGCTTTATTTGTAAAAAAGAATCAAAAAGTTGGTTTAGATAATGTGTTACATTCTAAGTCCCTCTTACTTAACAATGCATCTTTCAAAGAGGATACCTTTTTATAGAAGATAAAATTAAGTTAGGTATGCCAGTAATAGACCCATGGGAATTCAAGGAAGTAAAGGATTATAAGGAATTAATGGAAGAATTCGGGATAGATGATTTCTCACAATATGCAAAAAAACTAAAAGGAGCTCCATTAGAAATTAAAAGAAAACTAGTCATAGGTCACAAAGATTTCAGTAAAGTTTATGATTGTATAGGGAAAAAACAGGAATTTGCAGTTCTTACAGGGTTAATGCCATCGGGTGTCTTTCATTTAGGCCATATGGCTGTAATCAATCAGGTAATCTATTATCAAAAACTAGGAGCAAAAGTTTATCTTTTAGTAGCAGATTTAGAAGCTCAGCTTACAAGAGGAATAAGTCAGGAAGAAGCAAAAAGAATAGCAATTGAAGAGTATTTAACAAATTATATTGCGCTCGGCTTAAAAAATAAAAGTTTAGTATTCTACTTTCAAACAAAAGGTCCAAAAAAAGTACAGGAGTATATGAATCTTAGCAAATTAGCTTCAGCTAAAACTACTTTTAATGAAGTTAAAACAATTTACGGAGAGATAACGCCACAAAAACTAATTTCAGCTTTAACCCAAACAGCAGATATTCTCTATCCACAACTAGAAGGGATAAAAACAACTCTAACACCAGTAGGATTTGACCAGCATCCTCATGCATCATTCACAAGAGATATAGCCTTTAGGATGGGGTTTTCTTTGCCTTCTTTTACATTCAACAAATTGCTTCCAGGATTGCAGGGAATAAATACAAAAATGTCCTCGAGCAAGCCAGAATCCTATATAGCCTTAACAGATTCAGAAAAAACAGTCTCCAACAAGATAAAAAAATATGCTTTCTCAGGAGGAAAATCAACATTAGAAGAGCACAGAAAAAAGGGGGGTAATCCTGACATTGACATTTCTTATCAATACTTGAAATTTTTTGAAGAAGACGACAAAAAACTGGAAAAAATTTATAATGACTATAAATCCGGAAAGTTGTTATCAGGAGAGTTAAAAGAGATTGCAATAGAAAAAATAAATAAGTTCTTAAAAGAGCACCAAAAGAAAAGAGAAAAAGCAAAAAAATTAGTCAGCAAATTTGTCCTAAAATAAGTTATATATAGTAAACTATCTAAAAAATATATGGACCCTATTACAAAAGAAAAAAGGATTTTAATAGCGGTATTGTTAGTAGTATTTATTATTATTTTAATATTCAGTGCAAAATTAGTTTTATTCGCTAACTTCATCACAGGAAACGACATTATAATAAGATTAGAATCAGACAAGGAAACAATAGATATTCTTAAGGGTCAAAAGGAAAACATAACATTTGAGGCAAAAGTGACAACAAATCCTTTTTGCAAAGCTGTGTGCAGCTCAGAATTTATTGATATAAGCAAAGATTTAATTGTTGAGAAGGATAACTTCACATTGCATCCAACTTTGCCCCTGAAAAAAGAATATTATATCGAAGCAAAGCAGCCCGGTTCAGGACAAGGAATTTACAGGTTTGACATGGAGTGTAGTAGCATAGGAACTTTCCTATGCCACACAAGTGGGGAAACAACAACAAGAAGTAAATTAATAACAGTAAACTATAATTTAAATGAAGAAGAAAAGATTCTGAAAGAAGAAGTAAAAAACGAGGTTATTTCTCAGGTAAAAAAAACCAATGGAATATATAATACTTATCTGTCATATGCAAAAGCAGTCAATAAATTAAATGAAACTTTGATAATTAATCTCAGTATAGAAGGAATAAATAAGAATTTCTCAATTTTAAATAAAGATTTGCTGATTTCAAATGAGTTGTGGAAAAGGTTAGAGTACAAAGAATTAAAAGAAAAAAATAAAGAAACAAATGTAAAACTAAATAAAATTGAAACAGAGGTTCAAAATCTAAAAAACTTAACAGAGTTAATATTATTTCCCTATAACAAAATAGTAGATGAATTATTTATTAATAGAGAAGCTCTAGCAAATTATCAAAAAAATATAACTTATACAGAATATGCTGTGAAATTAAACACAACAATCAATATATTTAACGAAAATTTACATTTCATAGAATCAAAAAATAGCCTAATAGAAAAAGAAAATAATTTAGAGAAAATTAAATTCCAAATAAGTTCGCTCAATCAATCAATAAACAAATCTCTGGAAACAAACGAAACAATAAACATATCAATTACAAATCCTTTTAATATAAGATTAAAGAGGATATACTTAGATGGAGACAACACCTCTTACATAAGTTTAGAATTTAATGAACCTCAGCCTCAGTGTTGTGTCTTTGGAAAATGCCAACTATGTGAAAACAATCCAGAAAATTATCCAGTAATATTCATTCATGGCCATGCAGTAGACAAAGACTCTTCAGCAGAATACAGTTTGGAAGGTTTTAACCAGATACAAAAAAAATTAGAAGAAGAGGGTTATCTTAATGCAGGCACTACAACTCTGTTTACAACAAAAAATGCAAAACAAGGAAATTGGAGCTTAATACCTGCCCCCCTAACAATAAGAGTCAGCTATTATTTTGATATTTTCAAAGAACCTGAAAATTATGTTGCTGTGCAAACAAAAAGTGAAAACATTGATACTTATGCAATAAGGTTAAAGGATATAATTGATATAGTAAAATACAAAACAGGAAAGCCGAAAGTAAATATTGTAGCTTTCAGTATGGGTGGTTTAGTTGCCAGAAGATATCTCCAAATTTTTAATGATGAGAGCGTTAATAAAATAATTTTAATTGGAACTCCCAACAATGGAATTGTAGGTGATGTAGCCAATTACTGCTCTGTAACCGGAGAAACTTTAGAATGTCGTGACATGAACGAAAACAGCCTTTTCATGAACAAGTTAAATCTCGGCATTAAGCCAAAAATTCCAATTTACAATATTATAGGCACAGGATGTGATATGGAAGGTAAGCAGGGAGACGGGATTGTCTTAGAAGAAAAAGCACTGCTTGATGGAGCTCAAAACTATATTATTAAAGGAAAATGCAGAAGCCTCATTGCTCCATTGCATTTAGATTTAAGAAATATTGGTATATATCCTGAAGTCTATGAGATTATAAAAAATGCATTAAAGTGATTATCTGGCTTCTTTGACAATTTGAATGCCTGTCACCAATCCCCAAATCCAGGTTCCAATAAGCAAAGGTATTCCTATAATGAGAAAAAGTAAAGGAATGCTGACAGCTACCAAAATAACTTGGGCAACGCCTTCCTTAGTTCTTCCAGCTATTAAACTTCCAAATCCTGGTAAAAAAATATTTAACAAGAGTGCAGCAATAGCAATATGCTGAGTAGGTCCTCCCTTTTTTTTATGCTTAGAATGCTTCTTATGAGCAGAATGCCTGATTTTTCTAACAACTTTTCTTTTTGCCACAAAAATATAAAAATTTGAGAGTATATAAATTTTTACAACTAGCTACGAGTAGTCATAAAAAGATACAAAGACTTATAGAGTTTAAAGTCTCAATAAAAAAATGGATAAAGAAACTTGGAATAAGATAAAAAAGGATCTTAATGCAATGCTGGTAAGAGAGAAACTTTTATATCTAAAAGAAATACTAAAAAAAGTAAAAGAAAAAGAGCTAGCTGTTGAAATAAGCAAAGAATTAGAGAAAGCCCAGGAGATAATAGATAATGAAGAATCCCCAGAAGAAACCACACCTTTAAGAGTTCAAGAGCCAGAACCTCAAAGAAGAAGTAGGGAAACTTTAGAAGAAGAATTAATAGGCACAGCAACAGAAGGAATAACAGCTGTCAATTACGGAATAGTTGAAGAATTAGAAAAAGGAAGTTTATATGGAAGAGAAAAAGACCAGTTATACAAGCAAAAGCCTTATGAAGGGGTTCATAATTCATATGAAACCGCTACTCAACTTGACATGATGAAGGAAGGTGAAAGGAGATTAGATTCAACAACAAAAGACCGTTCAGTATTAGAACAAGAATCAATAAACAAGAAAAATAGGATGTACTTAAGATGAAATTCGATAGCGATTATTGGCATTCTCTTGATAGAAGATATATTGAAAAACTCGATGTAAATGCCAAAACTCTAGGTATTTCTACCCCTCCAATGCGTGACCAGTTGGAATCCCTAAAAACAAGAATATTTCAAGGTGCTAGCCAAATTGAACTAGGTTTTATGGGAAGAGCAAAAGGAAGTATGGGCCAAGGAGCTCCAACTCCTGAGATGTATGGTCATGAAGAAAGGGAAGCATTAAGGCAGTTAGCCAGAATTAATGAAGTTGACACATCTACACATGTTGCCCCTAATGTTCAAGGATTTGCTGGTTTAGGTGAAAGAGGTTTTACTGATGAGGCAAGAGAGCAAAATTTAATGGAGGTCAAAAGAACTATCGACTTCGCAGCGGATGTAGCCAGAGGAGGTCCAATTGTAATTCATACTGGTGAATTCCCAAGACCTGTTTCAAAATATAAAGAATTTGAAGCATATCCAGGAGAAAAAGAAAAACAAATACACTATCTAGTGAACCAAAGAACAGGAGAGATAAAAAGAGGAGTTAGAGAAGATGAAGAGATTTATGTTCCAAGAGAAAAAGGTATTTTAAAAGATCAGTATGGAAATGACAAAAAAATAAATTTCTTTGGTAAAGAAATTCCTTTATACGAACATGAGCTTGATGACAACGGAAACATAATTGTTGACCCTATAAAATTTGAAAGATTCAAAAATGATCCTAAGTATATGGAGAAATACCATTTTAAAAAAGGGGACAGTGGAGCAGCGGCCAAAGCATTTTATGAGGAGCAATTAAAAGCAGAGCAATTCCATGCTTTAGGTCAAGCAGATGAATACGAAATAATGTATAAAGAATCTCTTGAAACAAGACAAAAAATCCTTGAATCCCTATCTTTTTATGAAAAACTGGAAAGAGTACATGGAATTGACAAAGAAAAATTAAAAAAAGAAATCGGCACTCGGGTAAATTTTGTGCCTCCAGAAGAAGTAGAGCCTGTTAAATACCTAAAAGATCAGCTACGTGAATGGGAAAAAAGAATGAACTATGGGCAGGAAACAGCTATTGCTGGTAGAAAGAATGCAGCAAAAATTCAAGAAGAAATAAATGAAACAGTGCCTGTTCATGAATACGGAACGCAAAAATCAGCAGATGCATTGGCAAGAGCAGGAGTTTATGCATTACAAAAAGAAAAAGAGCAGGGTTTAGAAAAGCCCTTGTTTATCGCCCCAGAAAATATTTTCCCGGAAAACGGATATGCAAGCCATCCTGAAGAATTAAAAGAGTTGATTATACACTCAAGAAAAGCTATGGCAGAAAGGTTATGGAATGAAGAAGAAGGAAGGCCTAGCAAAGAAGGCGCCTCATTAGGAGTTTACAGTAAAAAAGAAGCAGAAAAAGCTGCTGAGGATCACATAAAAGCAACATTTGATATAGGTCATTTAAACACTTGGAAAAAATATTTTAAAGGTACAACAGATAACCCTGAAAAAGAATTCAAAGAATGGATGATGAAGCAGATAGACAGCTTAAACAAAGAAAAAATGATAGGTCATGTCCACATCAGCGATAATTTCGGGTATTATGATGAGCATGTTGACCCAGGTGAAGGAAACGCTCCAATTCCAGAATTTGTAAAAAAAATGAAAGAATCAGGATATAAAGGAAAAATAATCATAGAGCCAGCTCATCAGGATATCAGGGCATGGACTAAGTTCATGAGCAATTTTGCATCTCCAGTTTACAGGACTAAACTATGGTCTGAAGAGGATCTAGGATTTTTCAAGGGAAGGACTTATTCTCCAAGTTACATTGTTGGAGGCTATTCTCCAGATACAGGAACTGAAGAAACAGACTGGAGATTCTGGTCTGGAATCAGATTAGAATAAAAACATTAATAAAGTAAAAAATTTACAGTAAAAAGAGAGGTGATGAAATGGATTTTTCTATTGACAAAAGAGGTAGTGACATTTATGTTCCTGACAGAAATCTAGAAATCGCCAGGAGTTTTGCTGGTAAGGTCTATAAAGAATTTGGGAAGTTTATTTCTGGGATAATCCTGTTTGGATCTGTTACAGACGCAAATAGAGATCAAAAAGGAGACATTGATATTTTAATAATAATTGATGATGTACACATAATCCTGGCTCCAGAGATAATGGAAACTTATAAAATAATAGTTGAAAAGGCAATTCTAGATATTAGCAAAAAAATCCACGTACAGACCATGAAGTTGACAAGCTTCTGGGAGTATGTGAGAGCAGGAGATCCTGTTGCAGTTAATATCTTAAGAAGTGGCGTAGCATTAGTAGACACAGGTTTCTTTGACCCATTGCAGGTATTATTATACCAAGGAAGAATAAGGCCTAGCAGGGAATCAATTTACACTTATTTTAATATGAGTTTTGCAAGTTTCAACAGTGCAGAAAAACATGTGTTGGCTGCAATCCTTGACTTATACTGGTCAGCGATAGATGCAACTCATGCTGCTTTAATGCGTATAGGGGAAGTCCCTCCAAGCCCGGAATTTGCAGCTGAAATGCTCAAAGAAAAGATGGTTAAAAAAGGCTATCTCAATAGCAAATACGCATTATTAATGCATGATCTTTACTTTCTTTCAAGAAGAATTCTCCATAATGAAATAAAAGAGATCTCTGGAAAAGAATATGATAAGTACAGGGAAAGAACTGAAGAATATATAAAAGAAATAAAAAAGTTTATAGAAAAAAGAAAATAAAATTAAACCTTAACAAGATTTTCTACAACTTCTCCATACAATCTGCTGTACTGCATCCTTCTCTCATGAATTTCTCTAGTAAAAAGAGACTCGACTGCATCACTCAATTGTCTAACTGGGATATGATATCTGTATACATCATCAAGCGTTAAACCAACCTGACCCAAATTAGCCAAATTCAAAACAGTATTTGATATGCCTTGTAAAAAACCCGCAGCTAGGTTATCTCTTACAGTTTGAGCATCTGGAGCTGCTTGTAAAATTTGATCTATAGCAGTTCCCACTGCATTTCTTGCTTCTTGTCTTGCCATTTTAACCTCCTCTTCTAATTATCCCCTCTATATCTTTCTAAAAGTCTTTCAACTTCTCCATTTTCAACTCTTCCATCTCTATTTGCATCTGCTTCTTTCATTAAGTTAATTCTAGCTTCTATAAACCTTCCATAATTAGGGTCTATTCTACCCGGAACTGTTACTTCTGACCCAGGTATAACTGTGCCCTCAATGCCATTTATTCTTAACAATTCATTAAGAACTTCTAACTCATCATTTCTTATAGCTCTTCTTTCTCCACCACAAATTTCTGCAGCTAGCCCATCTAATCTAAGTCTATTATACTCAGACATACTAGGACTTGGTGTCATACTTCTAGGTCCTGCACACGCAGTTAATCCTGCAGCTAAAACAGGAGCTACATAATTTCTAATTCCTCTTAAAGTATTATATTTCATCTTAATAATCCTCCTTTTCCTTACTATATAGTAGTATCACTTATTTATAAAGCTTTCGTTTTTAAATTTTACACATAAACTCTCTAAAAAGGTAAAGATTCAGTCTTCAATTTGCAGAGAAAGCGTATCTAGTAATTTTTGGGCAATATGTAGAGACCTCTTATTCTTAGGCATTTTAATATGAACTTCTCCAGATTTAGCCTCTATTAAAACCATCTCAGCTTCACTTAAGGGTCTTATCTCTTGTTTCACTTCCTCAGGCAAAACTAAAGGCCCAGAATCAAAGAAAGAATCAGGGATAAGGGGTGTAATTTCAGCAGGCAGCTTTTCTTTAAGTTTATCTTTAACATTTAAGAAATAAAGCCTCGATCCTTCAACTGCAAAAGTGATTTCCTTATCTGAATATCCAGATTCCAATTTTTTGGCTACTTGTGCAATAAATCCTAAGTCATTATCAGAAAGCTTCGTTCCAGGACTCGCAACTTGCCTCATCACAATACTTCCAACCATGTCATCCTTAACAAGCTTGGATCCTTGAAAGTTTAAGACCTTGTCCTTAATAAACAAAGAGCTTCTGTCTAATGTATAAACATCAGCCTTGTCTCTGTTATCATTATCAAAAAATCCATAAACAGCTTTTATCATTAAATCATTATTTTCAAAGTGAAAGCTCCCAGAGACAGAAGGGTTTATCATCTTCTGGACTAATGTATACAAGTTTAAGTTGTCTAAATTTTCAAAATTCTCAGGAGTGTAATGCAAAGCCCAAACTTTTTTTAAAGAATAAAACAAATTTTTGCCCCCTTTCACATTTAAAAGGGTATTTTTAGCAACATTCTCAAAATTTCCATATGCTCTGACAACAACGCAAGTTGAATCCCTTCCTGCTTTAATAAGTGAAAAAGCAGATCCTGTATTTTGCACAGCAGGATCCACATTAATATTTTCATAAGCTTCTTCAATTTCTTTTTTAAGGTCTAAAGGAATTTCAGTTTCAACTATCAATTCCTGAATGGCATAAGAAAGATCGCTTTTATTCTCAATTTCTTTTCTTGCTAAAATTCCCTCTATCCTCCCTTTTAGCCCTGTCATTTCTAAAAAATAAGAAAAGGCCTCCTTAGTGATGCAAAAAGCAGGAGGCACAGGTAATTTATCCTGGTATAATCTGCTTAAAAAAAAGAATTTATTTCCAGTAATGCTTTTATTACTATCATTCACCTCGCTAAGCCATAAGATAAAATTAGACATGAACTAAGAGATAAAGTTCTATAAATAAAGGTTTCTAAAAAATTAGTTAAGTTTTGTCACATTAATAGTAAAAGTCCCAGGCATTCTTGGATAAGCTAATCTCAATGCTTTCTTAGCCTGCTCAATCCCAGCGCTTGCAACCTTGACACTAAACAATTTTTTTCCTTTTTTAGCCTGCACTGCTAAACCTACAGTTCTCCCAAAAGAATGAGCCATTCCAGTCTGCAATCTATCAGCATGTGCACCAGACAACATTTTGTTCTCTCTTAAAATATGATGAGGATATAAAAAAAGTTTAAAATAATAGCCTTTTTGCCCCAATTCATTTTGTAATCTTCTATTAACCACTTGTCTTGCTGACTCCAAAGCATTATGCCTTATTTGCCCATTTTCTTTAACAACAAGAAAAACCTCATAGTCAAAAGATTTCTTAGAATCTCCCATATCATACCTAACTAGCTTAGAAGGAGGAATAGTTTTTATATAAGCCAAAGCTTTCACTTTAGACTTCCTTGTATAAGGCCTAGTTACATGCGAGTAGCATTTCCCTTTTCTTAAAGTTGCCATATTTTAATTTTAAAAAATAAAGTTTATAAACCTACCTATGATGTATGAATCTTATACTTAAACATTCTATATAATTCATCTTCTGGTCCTTGTAAAATAAGTGCTTCTGGCACTCGTCCTATCTCAAGATAAATCAATGGTGTGGGTTTTGTTGATTCTTCTCTAGACTTCCATTGACAGCCTCTATCAACTACAATATCTACCCTTAATTCAGTAAACACAAGACCCCTCCTTCGTGCTTCCTGAAACACAGCATCTAGCTCCGCAGCTTGAAATAACTCATCACCTAAACTAACTTCCCATGATCTTTGCTGAATCATATCCCTAAAAAAAGCCAATAAATATATAAAGATAATCCATTTATAAATAAAATAAACATGTACGAAATGATAAAAGAATCAACACAGTATGTTTTAGAGTTTATCACTGTTGTATACCTATCTGACATAACGGCAAGAACTATTGTAACTGAAAGTATAAGAAGAAAAGTAGGCAAGGGAAGTATTCCTAAATCATTAATAGCAGTCATTATCCATCCGATAAGATCTCAAGATGAAATCACAGAATTAGAAAGGGAGATACATAAAAATGAAGGGTACTACACCCCATCTTTTTAGGGCAAGAACAGATAGAAGAGATTTAGCAGTAAAGATTGCTTTATTGTCATTAATAATATTACCCGCAGTTTCTGTGAACATTGTAGCCTATTGTGGAACAAGATGGAATACTGAAGATTCTGCAGTTGTTAAAAGAAATCTTAGGATAACTGAAGTAGACTCGCTTAGAGAGCTTGTAGGATATATATACTTCGGAGGGATAGGAGAGGATTTAGCTTATAAAAATGATTATAAACAATAAAACTAATTCTTAATCATGCCAAAAAGAATACCAAAAAAAGTAAAGCAGGATATAACTCTTGAAAAAGTAAAAACATTATTTAAAGAAGCATCCAAGCAAAAAGATCCAAAATTAGCTAACAGATATATAAACATAGCAAGAAAAGCTGCCATGAAAATTAATTTAAGAATTCCTAGGGAATTAAAAAGAAGATTCTGCAAAAACTGCTATTCATACCTTGTCCCTTCAAAAAACTGCAGGGTAAGAATCCATAAAAATAAAGTAATTTACTATTGTTTGGACTGTAAAAAATACATGAGATATATGCTTAAGCATTAGCCAGTTGTTTATACAAATATCCCCATTTATCTTTCAAAAAATATTTTTCTCTGATAAGAAGATGTGAAAATCCTCTTTTCCTTAACTCTCTTGTAACAATGCCTCCTTTATGGGGATGTTTATACAATTTTGGCAGAGGAGAATTGAACCCATGCATATAATGGATTAATTCATGCGCAATAGTTAAGTCAATCATGTACTCAGGAACATCATCATGTCTAAAAAGTCCATTAATGACAATTTCAGAATGCTCTCCTCTCTTGGAGATATGCCCGAATTTATTTTTCCACTTTCCTTTAAACCTAATAATAACTTTATTCCCTTTGATTAACTCAGGAAACAAGAATTGCCATATCTGCTCAAGTCTTTGATTAAGCCATTGATCATCTCTCATAAACTTCAGTTAAAAGATTAAGCTTATATAAATTTTGAAATGAGTTAACAACACATAATTACCAAAATACTTAAATACATAAAAAGTCATATCTGTCTAAATGATTGAGGCATGGGTTTATGCATTGGCAAGCGTCTTGCTGACAAGCCTGATTTCTTTAATAGGTATATTAACTTTATCAATAAAAGTCAGTAATCTAAAAAAAATATTAATCTACATGATTAGTTTTTCAGCAGGAGCATTGTTTGGAGATGCCTTTATTCATTTATTGCCAGAAGCAGTAGAATCCTCAGGATTCACATTAAAAATATCTCTATCAATTTTATCAGGGATAGTCTTCTCATTCATTACAGAAAAGATAATCCAATGGCGCCATTGTCACATGCCAAATACGAAAGAACACATCCATTCTTTTGCTTATATGAATTTGATTGGTGATGGCATTCATAATTTCATTGATGGATTGATAATAGGGGCAAGTTATTTGGTAAGCATTCCAATAGGGATAGCAACAACTATAGCAGTTATCTTGCATGAAATCCCTCAAGAGATAGGTGATTTTGGAGTTCTATTACATGGAGGCTTCTCAAAAGCCAAAGCATTATCCTTCAATTTCTTTACAGCCTTGACAGCAGTGCTAGGTGCGATTATATCTCTAATCCTAAGCAGTTATGTGAAAGGCTTGACTGTATTTTTAATACCTTTTGCAGCAGGGAGTTTTATTTACATTGCAGGTTCTGATTTAATACCTGAATTACATAAAGAGGTTAATATGAAAAAAACACTTACACAACTAATTTTATTTTTGATAGGAATAGGTTTAATGGTTGCATTAGCTCTATTAGAAGGATATTATCCCAAAACATTGATAGAAATCTGAATTCCATCTGGAATCGGAACTTTCATCACCAATCTCAAGGCCCTCTCATCAACCTCTAAGTCAATAACTCTCTTATGTATCCTCATTTCAAACCTATCAAAACTAGCTTTTCCATCTCCACAGGGGCTCTTTCTAGTAGTCACCTTCATTCTTGTAGTAGGCAAAGGGATAGGCCCATAAAACTTAGTCTTAGTTTTCTTAGCTATTTCTACAATAGAATTGCAGATATCATTAACCTGGTAAATTTCTGCACCAGCTAAATTAATTCTCGCTTTTGACATAATCATAAAGAGAAAATAGCCTTTTATAAAGCTAACTAAATCAATTTTATGAAATAATTTCGGGATAAGAAAGATAAAGAAGTAATCCATCAAGATTTCAAATGCCTACTATAAACAAAACTATAGTACAAATAAGATGATATAAAAAATATTATAACGATTATAGTTAAGTAATTATTATCCAGCAAAGGTTCTATATATTTATTAGCCATAGACTTTATTAAAGGGATTACCAAAACAACAGTAACTAAAAATATTATAAAAGAATCAACAAAGCCTAAAATCTTCATTATTGTTGGCGTGTTTTCAAAAAAAGAAAAAGACAACCCCCTAAACGCCCTTTCCAGAAATAGAAAAACATACCTCCAGAAAAAAATATACATTAAGCTTATTAGAATAAAAGCTAGTTCAGGTATATGCCTTATTAAGAAATCATTAACAGGAATATACAATAGATCAACAATACTCATAAAATAAAAAAAGAGTACAAATATTTAAAGATTTAGATAAAAAAGAAAAAAAGGTTTAAACCTTTTTGGTTAAACCAATACACATTCCAGCTGCTACAGTACTTCCTGCATCTCTAATAGCAAACCTTGCCATATGTGGAATGTCTTTTTGTGTTTCAATAACCATTGGCTTTGTAGGCTTTATCTTAACAATAGCGGCATCTCCATTTTTCAGCATATCAGGTTTTTCTTGTATAGTCTCACCTGTAGCGGGATTAATCTTCTTTACCAGTTCGATAAATTGGCATGCTACTTGCGCAGTATGCACATGAAATACTGGTGTATATCCTGAAGTAATCACAGTTGGGTGATTCAAAACAACTATTTGTGCAGTAAAATCACTTACTACAGTAGGAGGATTATCCACATGTCCTAAAACATCTCCTCTGGCAATATCCTTCTTGCCAATGCCTCTAACATTGAAACCTACATTGTCTCCAGGTTCTGCTTGAGTAACTTGCTCATGGTGCATTTCAATAGTCTTTACTTCACCAGTAACTCCCTTGCCTTCTCTTGCTGGAGTTACAATTACCTTGTCTCCAACCTTCATGATTCCTGTTTCAACTCTTCCAACAGGAACAACACCAATGCCCGTAATGTTGTAAACATCCTGGATTGGCAATCTTAAAGGCAAATTTGTCGGTTTCTCAGGTAATTTTAATAAGTCTAATTGGTCCTTCAAAGTTGGTCCTGCATACCATCCTAAGTTACTTGACTTCTTGACAACATTGTCTCCTGGAAATGAAGCAATAGGGATAAATGCTACCTGATCAACTTTAAACCCAGCTGTTTTTAAAACAACACTCACATCTTCCTTGACTTTATTAAATCTAGCTTGCTCATATTTTACTGCATCCATTTTATTCACAGCAACAATCATTTGTCCAACACCTAAAGTTCTGCTTAGCCAAATATGCTCTTTAGTCTGTTCCATAACCCCATCTGTTGCAGCAACAACCAAAACAGCAGCATCTGCTTGACTTGCTCCTGTAATCATATTCTTAATAAAATCTTTATGGCCAGGTGCATCAATTATTGTAAACTCATATTTATCAGTAACAAACTTCTTATGGGATAAGTCAATAGTAACCCCTCTTTCCCTTTCCTCTTTCAAATTGTCCATAACAAAGGCAAATTCAAATCCTTTCTTGCCTAATTCTTCTGCTTTCTCTCTTAATTTTCTTAAAGCCTGTTCGCTAACAGCACCAGAATCAAATAACAGCCTGCCTACTGTAGTACTCTTACCATGGTCTACATGACCAATAAACACTAAGTTAAGATGCGGTTTTTCTTTAGCCATTTTAATCACAAATCCTCCTTTTAATATCATTCCACGATGAAATCAATTTATAAATATTACTGTTAACAGGAGTTTATAAACCTTTCTAATTTTACTACTCAAAGATAATTAATTTTCAGATTCAGAAACAGCTTCAATCTTCAAGCCTTTTCTCTGCCTAATAGACTTAATCACTTTATCTTGCAACTCCATAGGCAGTCTTTCAAATGCCTGGTCAACAACAAAGAAGTTTCCTCTTCCTTCAGTTGCACTCCTCAAGTCATTGCTCAATCCAAACATTTCAGCAACAGGCAGTTTAATTTTACAGGAAAGGTGTTCTCCTTCCTGCTCCACAGTCAAAAGTTGCCCTCTTTTATTTCCAATAAGTTTGGAAATTTCACCCAAATATTCAGAAGGTGAATCTACTTGTAATATTTGCAATGGCTCAAACAAAATAGCCTGAGCATCTACCATCGCTCCTCTTATTGATTCCCTAACAGCAGGCAATACTTGTGAAGGTCCCCTATGAATAGCATCTTCATGCAGGGTAGTATCTTTTAATCTCACCACCATCTTAATTCCAGGCTCTCTCGCTAAAGGCCCCTCTCTCATAACCTGCTCAAATCCATCCATGATCAATTCGATAACCTCTCCAATATGTACAATACCCTTACTAGAATCAATCAAAATATTGCCATTAAATATCTGCTTAATGCTTCTTGCCTCTTTCATTTCATATCCTAGCTTAACAAACTTATCCCAAAGCTCCCTGTCTGTTTTCTTAATCCTCCCATCAGGAATTTCTCCATTTTTAATTGCCTCATATACAGTTTCAGGTATAGGCTCAACAATAAAATAAAATTTATTGTGTTTATTAGGGCTTTTTCCCTCTATCTCTCTAGATGTTTTCAAGATTGATTCTCTATAAACTACAATAGGATTTGAAGTTTTGACATCAACACCCTTTTCTCTCCTAATCCTGTTTTCAATAACCTCTAAATGCAGCTCACCCATTCCCGCAATCAAATTTTCTCCAGTCTCTTCATTAATCGAAACAAAAATGCTGGGATCTTCCTTATTAACTTGCCTTAAAACCTCAACAAGTTTAGGTAGGTCACTTGCTTTTTTTGCCTCAATGGATTTAGTGACAACAGGCTCAAAAATATGCTTGATAGCTTCAAAAGGCTCCATCTCAATACTTGAAACAGTCTCTCCAGCAAAAGCATCTTTTAACCCAATAAGCCCTATAATATTTCCAGCAACTGCACTCTCCACTTGAAATCTCTGTGCTCCCTTGTAAATATTGACCTGCTGTACCCTCAATTTTCTTTTAGCTCCCATCATATAAACCTCTTGCCCTTGCCTCACAGTTCCAGAAAACAATCTTCCAGCTGCAACCTCTCCTGCATGCTTATCCACAACAATTTTGGTAACAACAAATGCAACCTCTCCTTGAGGATCACAGTTTAACAAGGATTTGCCCAAGCTAGATTCTAAATCTCCTTGCCATATTTTAGGTATTCTGTAAACCTGTGCTTGTTTAGGATCAGGATGATGTCTTGTAACAATATCCAAAACTACTTGGTGCATGGGGGCTTTTTTTGCTAATTCTGCCTGAGTTTCAGAATTATAAGCTTCAATAATCTCCTTAAAAGAGATATTGTGCTTCTGCATATAAGGTACACTCAATCCCCATTTATGAAAAGCGCTTCCAAAAGCAACACTTCCCTCCTGAACATTGACTTGCCATTTTTCTTTGTACTCCTCAGGCGCAATGCTTTTAATCAGTTTATTAACATCCGTAATAATTTTAATAAATCTCTGCTGCATTGCCTCAGGTGTTAGTTTAACTTCCTTAATCAGCCTATCAACTTTATTAATAAATAAAATCGGTTTTACCCTCTCTCTCAATGCTTGTTTCAGCACTGTTTCAGTTTGGGGCATGATTCCTTCAACAGCGCAAACTAAAACTATTGCACCATCGCAAGCCCTCATTGCTCGTGTTACATCACCACCAAAATCAACATGCCCGGGTGTATCAATTAAGTTAATTAGAAATTCCTTATTTCCCAGTTTATGGATCATAGAAACATTAGCAGCATCAATTGTTATCCCTCTCTCTTTCTCATCCTCACGAAAATCTAAAGATAATTGTTTTCCTGCTAAATCTTCAGAGATCATGCCCGCCCCCAACAATAGATTATCACTAAATGTTGTTTTACCGTGATCGATATGGGCACACGTACATATGTTCCTGATTTGCTCAGGATTGTTCATTAATTCTCTTACTCTTTTTACTACATCCACATCTGCCATTTAAGTATTGGAAATGTAAAGTGTTTTTAAATCTTTTCAAAAGAAATTCTATAACCAGATAAAGACTCAACTCTGTTTAATAAGTCTTGCATAACTTTAACAGGAGTTTTTTCATCACTATACTTTCCTCCTAGTTCGACAAAATAACCCTGAATCCTATCTACAAGCTCCTGATTAGAAGCTGTTTCCTCTGCTAAAATCTCAAGAGTTGTATGAAAAACGCGTAAAGCAGAAAAGGGTATCCCTTTGCTGGGAGGATAAACAAAATCTACATCTTGTTCCGAGATTCTCTCGATTAGAGGGTCATTGGGTTCAACCCCAATTGCAAAAAGTAAGATGGCTAACCTGTCTAACCTTGTTTCCCTTTTCAAAACTCTCGCAACATGACTGTCACTTCCATAAATAAAACCATTTAAGACCAGCTGCACATATAATTCCCCAGTTTCAATATTTCCTTCTCCAGAATCAGATCCCAAATATCCTCCAAATCCCAAACAAGAATAAAGGATACTCCCTACATAGGCTGGATTTAGTTTCCTCCTCTCAAACTCTAAAGAAATAAGTCTCCCAATCTCAAGCTCTTTTCCATTTGGCATAATATAAACAAAACAAAGAAATTAAAATACTTATTATGTAACCACTTAAAAATAACTACAATAGAAAACTTTATATAGATATTGGTATTCCTATATTCTATCACCTCTTTTTCCCATAGGGTTGAGCTTCGGCTCTTCCTTGTGGGTTTTATAATACTAAACCTCTAGAAGCTACTCCTAAACTATATTGTTTACCATGTCTAGTTCTATAGCTGGGTTTACCAATTTCAACAACAATTCTTCTAAGGTTATCTTGAACTCCACTATTTTCGTTTACTATAGGATCAACTAAACCTTTAAATTGATTATCTATTCTACTTAAAATCTCTTCAATAAACCCAGGTGCATCCTGTTCTGGACTGCCTCTAGATCCACTATACTTATGAGGATTCCTCTCATATCCATCTAAAAATCCCTGAAACTCAACTGTTTTTCTAAACTCTTCCTCAGTTCTGCCTTCCATCCCTAATCCAGAATATATTTTCCTTTGATTCACAAAATCAATAAAAATTTCTAGATCATTAGCTCCTATAAATGCTATCCAAATTTTTCTTAAATCAGACATAGAATAAGAATATTAAAAAAATATAAAATTATTTCTTAACTTCCATATAATGACAATGTCCACAATATAACCTATCCTTATGTTCTGCAAAGAAAATACCAGCCCCGCATTTAGGGCAATTCCTAGCTCTTGTTATTTTTCCCTCTTTGATACTGTACTTAGTCCATTTTTTACTAGGATTCTTGTTTTTTACTTGCTTCTTTTTTACCATCTTCTTTCTTCTTAGTCTTTTTCTTAATTAATTCTATATGCCTAAGGGCATTTTCATCTCTGTAAATGTTAGCTGTAATTCTAGCCTTAGTTGCCCCATATACTGAAGCAATATACTTAATTCTAATAAGCTCATGGGAGGATTTAGTTATTTCTGCAATCTTTTGTAAAAGTTCATCCTTCTTAGGAGTCTTGTTCCCACTATGATCTATCTCAAAAACTACATGCTTTCTTTTCAATAAGGGATGATTAACTTCACTGACAATTTTCATATTTTTAGAACATACTCCCCATTCACAGTAATGCCCATTTTCCCAGCAATTTCAGACTTTTCAAAGTTTAAGATAGTAATCCTTCCTTTCCAGGAATCATTAAACTGATTCCCTCCACAGATAGAACACTTATCCTTTTCAACAAAAATTTTACATTTCTTGCATACTTTCCTTGCCATCTTTATTTCTTCTTAACTTCTCCCTTAGCTTCCTTAACTTCCCTCTCAATATCATCTAGTTTACCAAATCTCGGCTGCCTCATAGTCAAACCTATTTTAGGTTCTTGAATGCTTTTATAGCTTACTGCAATTATCCTTGCTCTGCATGAGTCTTTGACTTTTAAAGACTTTTTAGTTTCCTTCCCAGTTAAAACATTCGTTTTGCTGAAATTCACAAAGTCATCCATTGTCTGGCTTATATGAATCATTCCATCAACAGGTCCAATATCCATAAATGCTCCAAAATCAGTAATATCTGTTATTGTTCCCAAAACAACTTCTTGCAACTCTGGTTTAAAAACAAGAACTTTAAACGTAGTATCATAGTAAGCAGCTCCATCCCCTGGAATAATTATTCCCTCCCCAACATTCACAATATCAGAAACTGAGATAACAATACCAAAATCCTTAGAAACCATATTATTGAATTGTTCTCTCAGCCTCTTTAAAATAGATTCTTTTGTATCATCACCAAATAGGTGGGGAGGTACTCTAATATGACTTTTTAATGTTACTTCATAAAACATTTTTCAATTCCAAATATTTTTTCTGTCTTATAAATATTACTGGTATCTTTTTAAGTTGTAGTCTTCTTTTTAAGCCTATGTCTTGTGTCGCTATTATAAAATTTTTGTCTACTCCTGCTAAAATATCGTCAACATAATTTTTTGTGTTTGTTTTTATAATATCAACCTCTTTTTTATGTATTAGTGCTTTTATCAGCTTCTCATCAGGTTTCCCTCTCAATTCGTCTAAAGTTCTGTCTAAAACAGATAATTTATAATCAAAAATGCATATCTTTTCAATTTCCTCAAATAAGTCTATTTTAAACTTCAAAGCAGTTATTAAAAAATTTGTATCAAGCACAATGGTGTACATTTAAGTAAATCTTCAAAAAATAATGTTTATAAAATTATCTATTTGAGAAGAATACTAAATAGATCTACTTCTAAGTCTTAATTCTATTGTTGCGGTATAAGAAGTAATCTCGCCATGATTATCAATTACAGAAAGTCTTAGTTCATACTCATCTCCCACATCCCTCTTAATATCCCTCGGTAAACCTCCATATGTTTTAATGGAATTTCCATTACCATGATCCCTTGGAATAGCACTTCTCACTTCAACCCCATCAAAAAAAAGAAAAGCATTCCTAATGCCATCTCCATCTATTGCAATCATAAAATAAACAACTTCAGATAAATCCCTTACAACTATTCTTTCAGCTCCCAAATTGTAAATAGCGTCATCGCCAGGAGAATAAGGAGCCAAATCATCTTTATAAGCCACACTTAAAAGAACACCATCCATAGGATGAGAAGTATTTCCTAAAGCTGCCTCTCTTGAACCATAGCCTTTACTAAGAGCAGCAACCCCACCAGCCAATACAAGAGAAGCAAGACCATAACTACATCTTCTAGCCCATTTATTCATGAACACTTATTAAAT
>JACQNJ010000029.1 GCA_016203115.1 Candidatus Woesearchaeota archaeon | reverse complement strand
TTGTACATCTTGCCGTTCTCTTCCAAGTACTTTATGTCAGCCATATATCAATTAGATTTAGGCTATTTATAAATATTATTATTATAAAGTGGTTATTATAGAGAATAATAATCATTGATAAGGCTTATTAAGCTAAGGCATAATAAAAGAATATGTTTGCAGAACCTATAATCGGATTCTCCGGCTTTGTAATTGGTTTTTTTCTCAATAAATTCGTGAAAGAAGAGTTAGAGATAGGAAAAAAATATTTCGCATTGCTGTCAATAATGCTTTTAGCATCATTATTTTTTCTAATTGAAGCAGATATCTCATTAATAATCGGTTTTTTAGGGGGAATATTGCTGAGTCTCATACTTAAAAACGTGTATTTTTACCTTGGGTTACTAATTACATCAATAGCTCTCTTTCAAGAAAGTATAGTTATAGTATCTTCACTAATATTTGTATTTGGATTGTCATATGCTGCCTTAAATCATTCAATGCTTAAAAAGAAGTTAATAATAATTAGTTTTGTATTATTCTTCATTCCATTTCTCTTACTGCTCCAGATGAGAATAATAGGCAGTTATTATTCGATATTTCAGGGAATAGCAGCAGGAGGGATAGTGAAGTACATAATTGAGATTATTAAGGAGAAAATTCAAAAAAGATAAAGTTACATGCTTTCAAGGATTCTAATTCTTTCATTTATATCAGGATGAGTGCTAAACAAGCCGTTAACTTTTCCCTTAAATGTCCTCAAGGGGTTTTCAATGAACAAATGTGCAGTTGCCTTATTTGCAGCTTCTACTAAAGGTTCTTTATCATCTCTTATTGCTTTCAAGGCATTTGCAAGGCTTTTAGGATTTCTATAAAGCAGAGCTCCATCTGCATCTGCTAAGAACTCTCTCTTCCTGCTTACAGCCAATTTAATAAATTGGGCGATCAAAGGGGATAGTATAGCTAGAATTATACCAAGAAGAAAAATTACTGCTACAACAGCCCCTCCTTTAACCTCCTTCTTTTTTCCATAAATAAAGCTCCTCAAAAATAAGTCACTAAGAAGTGCAATTATGCCTACTAAGACAACAACAAGCATCATTAACCTTATATCATAATTCCTCACATGCGCAATTTCATGGGCTATCACAGCCTCAAGCTCATCTCTCTTCAGCCTTCCAATTGCTCCAGTTGTAACAGTCACGGCAGCATGCTTAGGATCCCTTCCAGTTGCAAATGCATTTATTGCACTATCATCTATCACATAAATCTTAGGAGTTGGAATTCCAGCAGCAATTGCCAATCCCTCAACAGAATTAACAAGATGGGGATATTTCTTCTTATCCGCAGGAACAGCGTGGCTCATGCTCAAAATCATCCTATCCCCAGAATAAAAGCTTATTACAATCATTATTACTGAAATAATTATAGCTAAAGAAAAACCAATTAAAACATTACCTAAATAAACGCCTAAAGCATACCCCAAAAATCCTATAATAACAAAAAATAAGCCAATTAAAAGAATAGATTTCCTCTTATTCGAAGAAATATGGTCATATAGCATCATCTAAAATTCAACTTTGACTGGTTTCTTTTCCGATTCCTCTGTCTTAAAAAATTCTCTTTCTTTGAAGTCAAGAGTTCCTGCAATAATCTTACTTGGGAACTGCTGTATCTTATTATTCAGTTCCATAACATTGTCATTATAAAATTGTCTTGCATATGCTATCTTGCTTTCTGTTCCAGAAAGCTCCTCCTGCAGCATCTTAAAATTTTCAGAAGCTTTTAATTTTGGATAGTCCTCAGCTACTGCAAATATTGTCTTAAAAGCATTTGTAATCATATCAGAAGCCTTTGCCTTCTCGCTCATTGAGCCAGAAACAAGTGTAGCTCTCATTTTAGTCACTTCAGTTAAAACCCCTTTCTCATGCTTCATATAGCCTTTAACGGTATTAATCAAATTAGGAATCAGATCATACCTTCTTTTTAGCTGTACATCTATTTGACTCCAAGCATTATCAACTCTATTTCTTAAGGTTATTAGCCTATTAAATATAAAAACAATATACAGAGCAATAAGCACTATAATTCCTATAATAACCCACAAGGCTGTTGCCATAATTATCCTATCACCAAATGGTATATAAATATTTGCTAAGTTAACTTAAATAAAAAAGTAACCCTTTAAAATCTTTCTATTAATAATAACAGTATGGTATTAGAACGTTTTAGTATAAGAATACTGGGATTAAAAACCGATTCAGGATTAGAAGGAGATGCGCTATTTTCAGGAGAAAATTATATTATAGGGAGAAAGGCTAATGGTACCATAGTCCCTATTACTTATAATGTTGAGACAAGAAAAATGCAGTTAGAACTTGATAGTGCATATGGAAAAAACCAAGTTTTAAGAGGGGGTAGATTAGTTGTGGGGGAACTCGTAAAAAGAGTTTTTGAACGTGAAGGTTTAATTCAAAGATTGGAAAGGGCAATTAGTAACCCAGAAAAAATAGGTATAGAAGAAGGTTTCCCAAGTGTTATAAGAGCCGCAGGATACAGAAGAGAACTATTTGAAAGGGTAAGGTTAATAGAAGCATATGTACATATTATTTTAAGAGGGAATATAGACATAAAGAGATTGGAATTGTTTGATGGGAACGGGATTACAGGAGGAAAATGTAAAGAAGTTCAAGGAAAGAGAGGGAAAAGCTACTGGGTGTGAGATGGTCTTATTCTTAATAGGTCTTGGTCTAGAAGAAGATGACATCTCCCTTAAAGCAATTAATGCATTAAAAAAATGTAAAAAAATTTACTTGGAATCATATACATCAATAGGAGTTTCAAAATTATACTTAGAAAAAATTTTAAACAAAAGAATAGAGTCTAAAGAAAGAAAATTCTTTGAAAATGAAAGTAAAAGAATCATAGAAGAAGCCAAAAAAGAAGATGTAGCTCTCTTAATACAAGGAGACTGTTTAAGCGCAACAACGCATATTTCTTTAATTCAGGAGGCCAGAGAAAATAAAGTAAAAACAGAAATAATTCATGGCATATCAATTTTCACAGCAGTAGGTGAAACCGGTTTAAGCTTGTACAACTTCGGGAGAACAACCAGCATTCCTTTTGATTACAAAAATATAAAAGCACCTTACGAAGTGATAAAAAACAACTTAGAAAAAGAGATGCATACCTTGGTATTGCTTGATTTAAACCCAAAAGAAAACAAATTTTTAACAGCTGTTGAAGGCTTAAAACATTTAGTAGGTTTAGGATTAGATGAGAATAAAAAAGCAGTTATCTGCTCGAGATTGGGAACAAAAAATAAAGAGATAAAATACGGAAAAATAAAAGACTTGATAAAGACAAAGTTTGATAATTTCCCCCAATGTATAATCATCCCAGGAAAAATACATTTCATGGAAGAAGAGTTTTTAGAAAAAAATGAGTGAGCAAATTTCAGTAAAAAGAGTAGTTAACCAAGAAGATTATACTAGATTAATCTATTTAATTACAGATCTCGCAGAATACGAAAGATTAACTCCACCTAGTGAAGAAAAGAGAGAAAAGTTAACAAGAGATGGAATAGCAATGAAGTATGAGGCTTGTCTTGCAATTGCCAGTGGGAAACCAATAGGTTATGTTGTTTTCTTTCCGCATTATTCTACTTTCAACGCTTCCCAGAGATTATGGATAGAAGATATATTTGTGTTAGACGCTCATAGGCATACAGGTGCAGGTAAGGCCTTGCTTAATTTCTGCAAAGAAGAAGCAAAAAGGAGAGACTTTGAAAGTATTGATTTCGTGGTTTTAGGATGGAATGCTCATGCGATGAAGTTTTTTGAAAGAAATGGAGCAAAAAGGCAAACATGGACATATTTCACAATAACAAAAGAGGATTTTTAAAATGTCAACCTTAATAGCATGTTTATCAACTGGAAAAGGAACATGGGGTCATGTCTCTAGATTAATCCAAGATGGAGATTTCAATAATATTCTTCTGATCACTAATGAATATGGAAAAGAAAACTTCCAAAAGCTAGAAAACACAGAGCTAATAGCAATAAAGCTAGAGCAAGGCCTAAAAGAGCTTAGGGATGAGATTTACAAAGAGCTCAAAACAAGAATCAAGAGCAGTGAAACAGAAGTTGCTTTAAATCTGGCTTCTGGCACAGGGAAAGAGCACATGGCATTATTATCTGCTTTATTAAAGTTAGGCATTGGGATAAGGCTAATGGCTTTGACTAAAGAAGGAATAAAGGAGATTTAATCATTTTTTTTATTTCTTACATAATCCTGTACAACTTGTCTGTACTCGGCCCTTATTGAATCTTGTAACCCAGAATATGATTCATGAGGAGGAAATAGTTCTATTGTTCCTACGTTATTAATTAATGGGGATCCTCTTTGTTCTCTTCTAATCATAATTCTCTCCGGTTCTCCATCCATTCTTGAATATGTCCTACCATTAATTCTGATTGCCATATCTTCCACAATAACCTCATCTCCAGTGGGTCTTACAAAATGAGTAACTAAAGAGTGTTGGTCATTTAAAACATATCCGACAACTAGATTATCATCTTCATCAATCCATTGAACACCATCTATAACCCTAACCCTTTCAGGGTGTTCAATATTAATTAAAAGGGAATCAAAGGCATAAGAAGAACTATCTCTCCTTAATCTCTCAAATTGCCTAACATATTTTGATCTTCGAGAAAGGTTGTCATGCATAACCATGTCTGTAAAAACAAAGTCCGCAATTTCAACTCTTTCTCCATTTTCCTTGACTGTCTCTACAACCCTTCTCATATCTTTAGAAATTCCGTTACCATGACTAATAATAGGAACAGAACAACCACTACCTAAAACAACTGCTGCTAATCCTGTTAATAATAAATTAATTCCCCTCATTATCTTTCACCCTCTTTTCTCTGTTTATAAAACTTACTATTTACACCACTATATAGTAATAATATACTGACAAAGCTAAAAGTTTATATCTTTTCCACACTTATTAAATAAAATGGGGTTATTTGAAAATACATTAAAAGATTCTGAATCTCTGTTTCTTAATGAAATAGCTCTAGATCCAACATTTATACCGCCAATTATTGAGTACCGAGAATCCCAGCAAAAATACATAGCAGATTGTATAAAGCCATTATTAATGAAAAGAAACGGTAAAAACATCTTAATAACAGGCGCTCCAGGAATTGGAAAGACCTTAGCAACTAGGGTTGTCTTAAAAGAATTAGAAGAAGAAACAGATGAAATCCATATAATATACATAAACTGCTGGAAATCAAATACTGCTTATAAAATAGTTTTAGATATTTGTGAGTTATTAGATTATAAATTCACACATAATAAGACAACTGAAGACTTATTAAAAAAAATCTCCTCAATTTTAAACAAAAAGGCAGTTGTTTTCTGCTTTGATGAAGTTGACAAAATAGACAACCCAAGTATATTATACAACTTAATAGAAGATGTTTACAGAAAAACAATCATCATGATAGTAAATGACAAATCATGGCTGATAAAATTAGACTCAAGAATTAAATCCAGACTGATGCCTGAATATTTAGGATTCGATGCTTATAATGAAAAGGAAACTTTTGGAATTCTTAAAAAAAGAACTGAATTTGCTTTTATCCCCAACTCATTTTCAAAAGAAGCCCTTGAATTAATATATAAAAGAACTTATGAACTAGGAGATATAAGAGTTGGAATTCATTTAATGAAAGAATCAGGTTTAATAGCAGAATCTGAACTCTCAAAAAGGATACTTGAAAAGCATGCAGAAAAAGCCTTAGAAAAAATAAAAGAGTTCAGCATAAAAAATTCTAAAGATCTTAAAGAAGAGGAAAATGCACTCCTTGAATGCATAAAAAAAAATCCAAACCTGCCATCATCAAAGCTTCATGAAGTTTATAATTCACTAATTTCCTACAAAACATTCAGAAGGCAGTTAGAAAAGCTGGAAAAGGCAAAATTGATAGAGTTGGAATCTGCAGCTCTTGGGATTCAAGGAAAAACAACAATAATAAAGCTCAAGCAGGAAAAAACATTGGACGCTTTTGATTAAAGGGTCTATAAAGATTGTTTAAACTCATTTTTTCTAATAAATATACTTCTCTAAAATATATTTTGCATTCACTAGTCAACTGGACAACCTCTCGCGCCAGCCTTTTAAGCAAAATTATATCTGGAAATAACGAGGTGGTTAAAATGGACAAATTAAACCTATACCCAAAATTAAGGAACACATGGAATTCAACAGATTTCATAACAGAAATATCACTTAGCATACCAAAAAAATACCAAAAAAAAGTAGAAGAGCTTTTCAGCCAGCAATTAAGAAACTTAGCAACTAATGAGGTTGAGAAAAGAACTTTCAGCATAATAAGGGAGGTGAACTAAAATGGAGTTCTATGCAAAAGATGATTTATTTGAATTGATGGAAAATGATGAAATATCTGATGAAGAAGAGGGGTTTATGATGGGCTTCCTTCAAGCTTTCAAAAAGTAACATTAACTTTTTCTTTTTTTAACAAAAACAATTTAAACACGAATAAAAACAAAATCTCATGAAAATCTTAGCATGCTCTGATATTCATGGCAATAAAAAAGCCATAATCTCCCTGATAAATCTGAGCAAAACAAAAAATCCTGATATCATAATCTGCGCAGGAGATATATCGGGTAGTAAGATGAATTCAAAAGAAATTCTTAATGAATTGAAAAAAACAAAAAAACCAATTCTAGTTGTGCATGGTAATCATGAGACTAGTGAAGAAATAAAATCAGACAAGCAATTGACAAATTTGCACAAAAAAATAATAAAGATAGAAAACTACACATTTATAGGATTTGGAGGTGGTGGATTCTCAAAAAGGGATATAGAATTTGAAAACTTCTCAAGAAACATAAAAAAGAAAAATATGGTTTTAGTAACCCATGCCCCTCCTTACAACACTATCTTGGACATTTTGCCAGTAGGCCATATTGGCTCCAGTTCAATAAAAAAGTTTATAGAAAAAAACAAACCAATTTTAGCAATATGTGGTCATCTTCATGAAAATGAAGGCAAATCAGAAAAAATCAATAAAACATTAATAATAAATCCTGGAATAAAAGGAGAAATAATATTAATCTAGAAGAGAAGAAATTATCTTCTCCCTCTAGAACTTCTTTTACTAGAAGATGATGTAGATCTTCGTTTTCTTCTAGTCGAAGTCGATGCTTTTGCAGATGACCTTCTTTGTGCCACCATACTTTATCACCTCTTTAACTCCCATAAGATTTTATGAGCAAAATAAATAGAATAAAAATCTACCTTTTGAATCACACTAACAAAATTCATATCATTAAGATAATAAAACTTGTTTAAATATTTTTCTATTAACAAAAATAATTCTGATAATTTTTAAAAAGAATTTTGTTTATCTCATCTTCATCAATCTTTTTTATTCTGGAAATGATTTTTATAGTTTCAATGACGAAAAAAGGTTCATTTCTCTTTCCAGATTCTGCACTCAAGAAAGGAGAATCAGTTTCAGTCAATAACTGCGAAAGTTTAACTTCATTAATTATATTCTGAAAATGCTTGCTTCTAACAACAATGCAGGGAATAGAAATCATCCAGCCATTATCTTCAATTCTTTTCACAACAGAAAAGTCTCCCTGAAAACAATGAAAGACAACTTTTTTCACATTTAATTGCTCGAAAAGTTCAACAGATTCTTTCTCAGCACCCCTAGAATGAACAATAAAAGGCTTATTTAAATATTCTAATTCATTGACAATATTAGTAAGAATTTTTAACTGCCTCTCTCTATTTTTTCCTTCTTTAAAATCTAGGCCAATTTCCCCTATAGCAGTTATATTTTTGCTGTTCTTCTTGATAAATTGTATTTCATTATCAATTTCCTTATCACTCATTTCCAAAGCATCTAAGGGGTAAATGCCTAAGCTGGCCTTAATATTCTCATATTTTTTTGATAATTTTAAAACATTGAGATTGCTTTCATGGTTTACTCCTGCAGTAATAGCAATCATATCCTTAGCTCTCTCAATCACCTCATCAATATCTTTAGAAAAAAGTTCATGATCTAAATGGCAATGGACATCAACCAGCATTTTAACCAAAAATAAATCTAAGAAGCTTCATCAGCCACGGCAGTAAGTTAATAATCAGCAGTAACAAAAGAAAGACAGTGGCAACTTTCCAAGTTTTCATAGCTTTTTCCTTGCCCACAAAAGTCATCATTCCAAGAAAGAACATTCTCCCACCATCTACAGGTCCTAAAGGCAGTAAGTTAAACAGACCAACACCTAAACTAATAACCCATATCCAAAAGAGTAGCTGTCTTAGCCAAAAAATAAAATCCAAAGCAGTTTTGCCGTATCTGCCAACAGCTTCCTGTTTATAATCAATACTAGCAGGAGAAACCCCAACACCCAAATATCCTATAGTCCCTCTAGATTTCAAAAGTTCTTTTGGCTGCTCTCCTAAAACAACACTGCTTGTTCCTTTATCTGTTTGCAGAATAATTTCCTGCCCTGGCTTTTTCTTCGACAGTTCATTATAAAATTCTTCAACAGTTCCAACACTTACATCATCAATCTTAGTAATATTCTCTCCATTATTAATTCCAGATAAGTCTAAAGGACCATCATTCACAACCTGAGAGACAATAACACCATTGCCTTCCAAGAGGGAATTTGTAAAGAAGCTTGCAAAAGCTAATAATAAAATAACAAGCAAGCCTAAAAGTATGTTAGAAAAACTTCCAGCTGCAAGGATAGAAAGTTGCGCCTTAACACTTAATTTCTCCATTTTCTTTTCATCAGGTTCTACAAACGCAGCAGGTATAGGTCCCAAAAAAGCAAATCCAGAGCTTTTTATTTTTATGTTGTAAACTCTTGCAATAACCCCGTGAGAAAATTCATGTACTATTGCAATCAAAAATATGCTGATAATCCAATGTAAAAAACTCAAAGTCGGCAACCCAGGGGCAATTTTAATGCCTGGCAAAACCGGTGCCAATGCCGGCAAAGAATCTGGCACAAACAATAAGTCAAATGTAGCTTTAATAAGTATGACAAACATAGCAACCATGCCAAAAAATCCTACAGCAATTCCGACATAGGCCAGATATTTTAGTAACTTGGGGTGTCTTCTAGCAAATTTGTCCATCCATTCCAAACCCAATCTGGTTTTATACAAAGCAAAAATTTTATTCTGGATTTCAAACTTATTTTTATGAGTAAAATAGAACACAGCAATCAAAGCCAAAAATACAAGCAAAAGTAATAAATCTAAGTTCATTAACAAAGAAAAAATACACTCCTATTTATTTCTTTCTAAGAGGTCGCAAAGCAGTGCTATTGCATTTTCTGCACTTAACTTTTCCTGCTAATACATGAACAGGCTTGGCTCTTATTTTAGATTTGCATTTTCTGCATACATAAATATTAACTTGCAATCTGTTGAGCGCTTCTTGAAATTTTGCCATTTTACTTAATTTGCTTCATAACTTTATTTCCAATAACATCCCAGTATATTACTTGAACGCCTTCTTTTATGTTTCCCTTGATGTCTTCTGGTATTTTAATGTCAAATGTTTCGAAAGTTTCCATATCCATAACATTAGCTGTTTCTCCATGAATAGACAGTATCTGTGCAGCTTTTTTTTCTATAATTGGCACAACCATCTTGTCATGCCCCGGCAATACAATCACTTTCTTTTGTCCATCAACAATTCCAATTGCCTCTATCCTACACTTGGCATGCCCATGCTTTCCAGTTTTGGAAGTTTGTATGCTCTTGACAACGCATGCAATATTATCAATTATGCAGTAATTGCCTACTTTCAAGCCACTGACATTTATTACCTTCTGCTCCATTGAGTATCAAGGCATTAGAGAAATTTATAAACGTTGTGGTAAAACTAGAACTTCCGAAAGTGCAAAAGTGGGCTCTTTATTTGGTATTTCGTGGTTACAAGCATTATTAGAAGATACTGCTGTGTATAAATCTAAAATCTCTTCAACATCTTTTTAATATTCCCTTTCTTAGCTTTCTTTGCAACTTTTGGTTTAGGAGTTTTTTTCATGGTTCTCCTGACAGTCTTTGTCTCTTTCACTACTTCAACCTCTTTAGGAACTTCAATCTTTTCCTCTCTATAAATCACAGTGTCAGCCTTTTCATTAAGAACTCTTAATTTTGTATCAACTTCTTTAATAGCATCCTCTAGAAAATTCAGCTTCATATTTATAGCAAATAGTTGTTTGGAGAGTACAGCAATTGCAACCCAAAGCTGTGCATTCCCTTGATTTTTGGCAGCGCCATAAGCATTTTTATGTATATTTGTTTATTTAACTTGAGCTTCAAGATATTCTCTCAAAGCTGGATCAACTTTATTTCTCCAATTGGCCATTTTAGAT
>JACQNJ010000028.1 GCA_016203115.1 Candidatus Woesearchaeota archaeon | reverse complement strand
CAAGTCAAGAATTATCTTAATTAGTTCTTCCTTGCTCAAGTCATTTAGTTCTTTTGGGGTTTCCATTCGTTCCTCACTCCAACCCCCAAGAGTTAGTAGTTGAAACTACTATTTGTTATTTTCGGTTAACTAAACGGATACTTCTCAAATAAATTTCCTTCAATCTTGATTATCTTTCAATATGGTTCATATTCAAGAGAAATAAAAAATCATCATAACAAGCTTTATTAATTTCTAAAGAGTAGTAAAGAATAAAAAGGTTTATAAAGTCACAATTATGCTCATAACTGATTCAAAATGCTAAGGCAAACTCTTTCAGCGAGGCTTGATCCTACTCTAGAAAATAGGCAGGAGATTAGGTTAGATAGTGAAAGAGTGGATTTTACTGACAGCGAAGGCACACTAAGGGAAATAATCGATGAATCCCTTGGATTTATGCCTCCAGAATTGGCTAGAGAATTTGAAGCAGTTGCAGGTACACCCTTTCTTAGTTTAACATCAAGAGGAAGATCAGATTTATTATACTACAATCTTATAGACCATGTAGTTGCAATACCCGAATCTGCTCGTTTTGAAGTATATTTAAATGCCACACTGTCAAGAAAGACACAAGAAACTTTGGAAGCTCTGCTTGCATTAATGCAATCAGGTAATTTGTTAGTGTTAAACAAAACAGGTAGGAGAGATTATTATTGCATAAGACAGCCAGACGGCACACAAATAATAAGGGTTTTCCCGGACAGGGTAGAATTAATGTTAGGAGATATTGCAGCAACAGCAAGCGATAATGATCAGCAGACATACAAAGGAAGACGAGATTTATACATCTCCATAATAACAGCGCTGCATGAGCAAAGACCGCTTATGCCTCAATATAACTTTCCAATTTCAGAATATTTGTTTTTCTTAGATTTAAACCAAGACACGAAAAGTCTCGTTGCGCCAAATGTGGATTTGGCAGGTCTTGTAAGGCAGTTCATAGAGGTTGTAGGTGGAAAACAGGATATAGAGGAAATAACTTCTCCTTTAAAGGGAAGAGCACAAAGGCAGTTAAGAAGAGATTTATTAGATGAATCTCAGTTTAGATATATCTTAGATTCAGATGGAAGGGTATTAGTTGGATTTAATTTGCCTCTTGACACTGAAAGCATAGAAAAAGCAGCTAGACCTTTAGTCTTAACTGCAGTAACTGATTCTGAAGGAAAACTGCAGTATAGAGGATTAGGAGGAGACATTCCAGAACAAATAATGAGGAGAAGCACCGAATACCCTGGTTCAGGGATAAGGGTAAATAAAACTCCAATAGCAAGCTCAGGATTATTGGCAGAAACAGAGTTTAAAGGGATAAAACTAAGTTTAGGGGAAAGGTTTGCAGAAACAGAACAGGTATATCACCAAGGTAGGGTTAGGCGTATAAAAATGTTATATACCCCTTTATTAGCAGAAGGCAGACCTTTGCTGGATTTAGGTAGTGCAGTCATAAAATTTTATCCAAGGGATCATTATACTGAAGAAGAGCTGTTAATAGCAGCCCAAGCAGCACAAAGTATATACAGTAATATGTTGTTCTTAGCTAAGATAGGAGGAAAAAGAGAAGGATCTTTGCTTCCAAGAAGGGAAATATTAGAAGGCATAAGATTTGTTGACGAAGTGGCAACTGCAATATTATACCAAAGAATATTAGAACAACACAAGACAAGAAATAGAAGTCTTGTTGTAGACAAAAAAGAAATTCTAAGAGAACAACCAGAGGTCTTATCTGCACTCGGATTTAATGAATATTTTAGGCAAGGAAGTATGCTTAGAGTAGCATTGCCTTACTTAGAAGAACAAGTAAAAAGAATAAGATAGTTTCATTCAGCATTTGTCAGTATTTTACATCCTTTTTTCTCAACTAAAACAGTATGCTCTGCCTGGCTTACTAATCCTTTTTCTTTTTCAGGCAGATGAGTATATTCTTTTATGACATCATACCTAACTAGATTTCTCAAAGCAAAATTAATTTTAAATTCAGGAAAATGCCTTATAAGTTGTCTTTTGCAAAAAGGCAATGTCTGATATTCTTCTTTAATAAATTTCAAAACATCTCTTGTGATTTGATCCCTCACACTATTCTCGCTTACAACAGCATAAATGCTTGATTTCTTTCCATCGAAAATCATTCCTATTCCATTAGTTGCAAAAGGCTCTATTGCAATAACCATTCCTTCTTCCAATTCAGTTTCATCAATATTGTCAAAATTTGGTACATTAAACCCTGCATGTTCCGTATATCTTTCAATAAGATGCCCAGAAAGATTTTTTACAGGTTTTAATTTTTTAGAGATTATAGTTTTCTCAATAACTTTTCCTATATCTCTTAATTTAGTTCCTTCTTTAACCAGTTTTATAGCTTCATTTAGAGCCTCCAAACTGGCATCAATCATTTTTATGTTGTCTCCTAAATCAACAGTCCTGGCATTATCGCCAATAGCCCCATTCACATGCACACCAATATCTACTTTAACTAGATCTCCTTTTTTAAATATAATCTTATCCTCTACAAAAGCAGTATAATGTGCAGCTATGTCATTTATAGAAAACTGTGCAGGAAAAGCGCATTTTCCGCCAAATTTTTCAATTTTCTCCTCAACTTTTTCAGTAACTTCCAATAAAGAGGCATTTTCTTTCACTAAACTGCATCCATAATCTAAGGCTTGTGCTGCAATTTTCCCAGCTTTTATCCAGTCCTTCATGTTTTCCATATTAAACTTATTCAATAGATTTATATAAAAATATATCTGGTTTGATTGCATGAAAGGATTTATTGTTTATCCAACATATAGTGTAGAAAATGATAAGGCTTATGTAAAGATTTATGGAAGATTAGAGAATGGAGAATCCTTCTTAACTATAAACAACCAGAGGCCCTACTTCTTCATAGACTCTTCTAAATTACCAAAAGCGAGAAAGCTAGAAAAGTTTGACTTTGAAGATACAGATTTTAAAAACTTCAAAAATAAAAAAGTTTCAAAGATAATTTTGAACAATCCCGCAGATGTGCCTAAATTAAGAGATAAATTCTCAAAGAAGAAAATTGAATGCTATGAAGCAGACATAAGGTTTGCATACCGGTTTTTATTTGATAATAACCTAAAAGGCACTGTGAACATAGAGGGGAAATATGAAAAAGGAGATTATATTGACCGGGTTTACAAAGAGCCAAAAATAACTCCTGATTCTTTTTTACCAAATCTAAAGGTAATATCTCTAGACATAGAAACATCAACTGATCAAAAAAAATTATACTCTCTAGCATTATACAGCAGAAATATAAAAAAAGTATTAATAATTTCAAAGGATAAAGTGCAAGATGCAGAAAATTACAGCTCAGAAAAAGAACTTCTTGAAAGTTTTAAGAAATTAATAAGAATAGAAGACCCAGATATAATAACGGGCTGGAATTTAATAGATTTTGATTTATTGGTGCTAAAAAACATTTTTGATAAAAACAAAGTAAAATTTTCTTTGGGAAGATCTGATGATCCAAGTAAACTATCAATTGAAAATGATTTCTTCAAAACAAGCAAAGCAACAATAATTGGAAGACAGGCTTTAGATGCTTTAAATCTAATTCGCGATCCATATCTGAAAGATGCTCCTTCAGTAAGGGCCATGAAATTTAGAAATTATCAATTGGGTACAGTAGCAGATGAACTTCTGGGTAAAAAGAAACTAATCTCAAAAGATAATAAAGTTGAAGAAATAGAAAGGCAGTTCAAAGAAGATAAAAGATCTCTGGCAAGATATAATTTACAGGATGCAGAATTAGTATACCAAATACTGGAAAAAACAGAATTAATTGATTTGGTGATACAAAGGTCTATGTTAACGGGTATGCCAATAGACAGGGTAAATGCTTCAATTGCATCTTTAGACTCATTGTACATAAGAGAAACAATAAAAAGAAAATTAGTAATCCCAACCGGGAAATTCTTAGTAAAGGAAAAAGGTATAACCGGAGGATATGTAATGTCTTCTAAGCCAGGGATATATAATAATATATTAGTTTTTGATTTTAAATCTCTATATCCCTCTATCATGAGAACATTTAATATAGATCCATATTCTTTTAGAGAGAAAAAAGAAAAAAACTGCATAGAATCCCCAAATAAAGCTTATTTCAAAAATGAAGATGGGATAATACCTGAAATTCTAGAAAGATTGTTTAAAGAAAGAGCAAAGGCAAAACAGCAAAAGAAAGAATTAGCTTCTCAGGCAATAAAAATAACGATGAATTCCATGTTTGGATCTTTAGCGTCTCCTGCTTCAAGGTTTTTCAATATGAAAATAGCAAATGCAATAACCCACTTTGGTCAGTCTTTAATCAAATCAACTGCAAAGAAGATAGAAGAAGAATATAAAGGCGTAGAAGTCATTTATTCCGACACTGATAGTATATTTGTAAGTACAAATTTAACTTTTTCAATCGAAGCAGAAAAGCTAGGGAAGGCTATTGAAGGTCAAATAAATACATTCTATAAAAAACATATAAAAGAAAGATACAAAAGAGAATCAAAATTAGAGCTGGAATTTGAAAAAAATTATATTAAATTCTTAATGCCCAAGATAAGAAGAGGAGAAGCGGGGGCTAAGAAAAGATATGCCGGTCTGTTAAGACAAGATGGAAAAGAAAAGATTGACTTTATTGGTTTGGAGTCTGCAAGAAGAGACTGGACTGAAGCTTCTAAAAAATTCCAGCTAGAATTACTTAACAGGATATTCCACCAAGAAGAAGTTTCTGAATATGTAAAGAAATTTGTAAAAGAGCTAAAGAATGGAATGTATGATGAGTTATTAATTTATAGAAAGGCCATAAGCAAAGATCTGAAAGATTATACTAAAATTAATCCTCAGCACGTTCAAGCAGCAAAAAAACTAAAAAAGATAACTTCTAATATCATAGAATATGTAATTACAACAGATGGTCCTGAACCAATTCAAAATCAAAAACACAAAATAGACTATGATCACTACATAAATAAACAAATTAAACCAATTGCAGACTCTGTTTTATGTTTTTACAATGCTTCTTTTGATGATTTGTTAAGGTCAACAACACAGCATTCTCTGTTTGATTTTAAAAAATAAAAACCGTATCCGTTTAGTTAACCGAAAATAACAAATAGTAGTTTCAACTACTAACTCTTGGGGGTTGGAGTGAGGAACGAATGGAAACCCCAAAAGAACTAAATGACTTGAGCAAGGAAGAACTAATTAAGATAATTCTTGACTTG
>JACQNJ010000027.1 GCA_016203115.1 Candidatus Woesearchaeota archaeon | reverse complement strand
TCGGCAAATAATCTCCCCTTTTTCCTTATTCATGATGAGATTAATCCCACCACATTCAGAACATTTCTTAATATATGGCGCCATTTTTACCCCCAAACGATGAAGGCACAATAACCTTTAAAAAGGCATTATAATCAACAGTTTATAAAGTTTTCCCATTTTACATAGTCACTAAATAATAACAAAAACAAAAAGATTTATATACTAGAATATGCTGCTGACAACATACATGTAACACACTCCAAAAAAGAGGTGATAATCTTTTTATTTCTTGATCAAAACAGCATTAATATGACCTTCTTGTCCAGGCCTTGAAGTAATCTTGGCTTCTCCTAGTTCTGTTTTAATAACAGCTCCTTTAGTCATAATGTTTCGTCTTACAAAATTTCTGTTCGCTTGGCTACTTACAACAGTAAGAATCTTGCTTTTTAGATATTTCTTGGTCTCTGGATTATAAATATTAGCGATATTATTAGATAGCTGAAGAGTTTTTAATGCTCCCCCGCGTTTTCTAATCCTAACAATTTTTTTTTCATCTAATTTAGTATTAGCAGGAACTCCCGCTAAGTCTCTTAATCTTTTTTTCCTTAAATCCCTGTACCTGCCACCAGTAATTTTTCTCTTTGATCGCACATGTATTAATGCCATATTTATTAGTGAAATGTTTCTTTTTTAAATATTTATGTTTAGCTTCATACAAAGCTTTAAATATATTGTGATTTTAAAATGGATTTATGAGTAATAGTGATAGACCTCTGGACATCCTTAATGATTCAAGGAATAAAAGAATAATGATAGAACTTAAGAATGGAAGGCAGTTCATTGGTGTCTTAAAATCATTTGATATTCACATTAATCTCGTGCTAGAGGATGCAGAAGAGCATGCTGAAGGCACATTAAAAAGAAAAATAGGAAATGTGTTTTTGCGGGGAGACACAATAATTCTGATATCGCCTCAATAGAGAAATGACAAAAGGAACATATTCTATGGGTAAGAAGTCCGGTAAAAGGACTCAAGTTATAAGATGCAGGAGATGCGGCAAAAAAACTTATCACAAGTCTCATAAAAAATGCTCAAGTTGTGGTTATGGAAAATCAAGAAGTTTGAGAAGTTATTCCTGGCAGAACAAAACAGGAACTGGCAATCACAAAAAGCAAAAAACAATTATAAGAACAAAGAAAGCTAACAGAAGGCTTCCAAGAATACAGCACTAATTCTTTTTCAGAATATTTTTTAAACAGTATTGATTTAGTTTTTTAAATGAGGGAGTGCCGGAGCGGTCAAACGGGCTGGATTTTAGAAATAAAAGGTCAAGCTTAGGCTGCTAAGAGGCATAAGACACCCAGTAGCTTAGTGCTTACTCAGGTTCGAATCCTGACTCCCTCAAAATTTTAAGAAAATTTTTCTACGATCAAGATTTTGCAGTAGCTTATTCCTAATAATACAAGCAATCCAAGTCCAGCAAAAAGAACATAGCTAATATTACTTATTGTATAATTCAGTATAGCCATTAAAAATAAAGAGAAAGAGATTATCCATAGTAGTAAATAACCCAAAAATACAAAAAACAAAACATAAGACTGCTTCAATAACTTCAAATAATCTTCTCCATTGATAGTTAAATAAGATAAAAATGTTAAATAAGCGATTAACAAAAATATCAAGATTAAAGGTATATTAAAAGAAGATTTAGTTAATAAAAGCGCAAATAAGATATAAGAAAACAAGCTAGTTACAAAAAAATAAATCAAATATTTTTTTTCTTTTTTCAGATAATAAAAACTCAAACCCTGAAATATAAAGTAAATTAAAAACACAACAACAGGTATTACTAATAAAAAAATAAACATGTTATTAGAAATTGAATTAGCATCTTTAATCAAAAACTCGGCTCCAACAGGGTCTAAATTTGGATCAATAGAATTAATCTGTGGCAAATAAACATTCATTTGTGAAATATAGTTCCCTACAATATTTCTAGAAAAGATCAAAAAGAATCCTAAAAACAAAACAAATCCAATATCTAATAAGTAAGTCCTAAAAATGTTTTTTCTGGATGTTTTTTTCATACTAGGAGATTTCCATCAAAATAAAATGATTCAGTTCCTTTATTGACAAAAAGATTAGGTATAACCCCTTGTTTTATCTTTATTTTTTCCAGTAATTGCTCATTTTGTTCCCCATTTGTAATATAAACACTTCCATCACCGCTAACATATCCCACTTCTATGTCTTCACCAGGAAGCGCCCCAGGCGCCAGTTCCAGAGAATCATAGCTTTTAAATATTGGATAAGTTCCTCCAGCATTTTCATTACTTATGTAATATCCCCCGCCTAAATTTTCAATATTGATATACAAGATTCCATTACTCCTATCATAGTAGTCTAAGTTATAAGTTTCCAATTTAGTTTTCTCCTGTGCAAAATCTTGATTGACTCCTTGTTGAGTATTTAGTTGCTGATTCTGATTAAAAGAATCCCTAGATATACACTTGTTATTGCTCCATTTACAGTCTAAAACACAAGGATCCCATTTTTCACATTCCTCTTTATCTTTATATACAGAACAAGAGGTTTTAGATTCACATAAAAAACAGCCATTAATCATAACAGGAGAGCTATCATAGTAACATCCATTTACGCCTTTCGTTCTTCGATGGCAAACATCTCTGTTATTCCAAGGAGTGGTAATAGTCAAAAATGTATTATCACCACAAGCAGCATTATCTACAAGATTATTATCTCTAAATTTTTTCACTTCCAATTGAGATAGGGCAGATCTAACCTTAGTATCTCCAAAGGCACAACTTTCTTCATCATTTTCTGCGTAATAAACTCCGTTAGAATCACTGCAAAGATTGAAAAGAGATACAGTAGCACTACTAGTAACAGAAACAGTAGTAGCGGCAGAGGGAGATGCAACCTGAGAAGTTTGTTGTCCAGCTTGCCCAGCAATACTTTCTTTAGTTCTCTTATCATTAGCTAAAACCAAATAAATCTCTCCAACTCTTAATTGAGCAATTGCCCCGTAATCTATAGATTGAGCAGCAATAAACCTCAAACTTTCATCATCATCTTCAATGCCTATAGTTTGAAGCAAAATATTTTTTTCTGTTTCACTTAAAGGTTTGCCCGATTCAAAAAGTAAAAAGTTACTTAAAGCAGAAATATGCTCATTATACAAATTCATGAACAGCTCTTTACTCAATCCTAAAACAAGCTCTCCTTCTTTGACATCATATTTGCTAATAATATTTTGAACAGTCTGCTCTTTCAAAGCCTTGTCATTAATTCTTATAGTCATTGTATCAATCCAGCAACTTCCAAGTTCAATATCTTCTTTATCCTTGCCACATTCTCCAACAACTTGCCATCTTGCTTCATTTCCTCCTTCCCCAGGATTTTTATTGCTGCAAACTCTCACAATTCCTCCAGTAACATCTCCTGTATTAATATTTTCAGGAGTTACAATTCCTGCAAGTGTAGGCCCAGCCTCATTTTCAGGTACACACTGCTCTTTAGTCTTAATCTCTCTTTGAAGTTCATTGGTAACAACTTTGTCATTGATATAATTAACCCCAAAATCAGTACTAGCTCTTCCAAATCCACAGATTTCCCTTCCATTTATCTCAACGCAAATCTCAGTAAATCCGCTTCTCCCAATAAAGTCAATATTCTTGCTTGCAAATTCTTCCCTAGGTATAAACCCTCTGCCTCTGCCTCCAGCTCTCTCAGTAACATAAGCAATATTTCCCAATCTATCCTTCAAATAAACACTATACCTAACATCTGCAGCTCTTCCCGCATAAATGTGGTAGAACACACTGTATCTTGATTGCTCCTGCACATTGCTAAGCAATCCTGCGCCGACATTTAATCTTGTATCTCCTGCATCACTGCTCCAAGGATACTCATCAAAGAATGCAGTAAATTGTGGTGGACTCTCAGGTGTTGTTATCTGATCAATTAATTTTCCTATTCCAGGAGCTTTCCCAGCATAAATGTTCCTGCAAATCTGGCTTCCTGCTTCACCCAAAGATCTCGCGTTATATGCAGCCAAGCTTGAAGTGGCATAATCATTGGCAAAGAACTTAGCAGAATCACTAGTCTGTTTTAGTCTCTTGCTGAACTCATTCGGAGCATATTCCCCTCCTCCATTAGCATTTCCAAATAAATTCCCACTAAATGCACTAAACCCGCCAACACTTCCAGTTATCGCAACAGCTTCTCTCCAAACATTCTCGCAAATAAATACACTTCTGACTTTATCACATATCCCAACAGTAGTTCCTTCAACTTTCGCAGTTTGCAAACACTGCTCATATCCCTGGAAAACGCTTCTAACTCCCTCTAATCCAGATAATACGCCTGTATAGCATACTCTGGATAACGGATTATTTTCAGTCTTCAATCCTAAAAATAAAGATCCTGCAATTCCTGTCTCGGGAACACTTCCAACATTCCATTTCCCACCTAAATTAAATCTTGAAGTCGGGCACATTACAGGATCACAAGTATTGAACAATATTTTGCAGTCACTAATACTCATAACATCTGTACATTGAAGCTTAGTAATAACCTCAGCAGCCTTAGCTCTAGCATAGCTGCAAATAAAATTACCAGGTTTATACATGCCAGGAGCACAAGTTCCAGCTCTTGCAGCGGCTCTTTTTAATTCCTGCTCTTTTTGGGGGTTTAATTTTACCAAGCTATCAGAATTAATTATAACATCATCACTTGTGCACAATTCTCCATCTGATCCTACATTCCTTTCATCAACAGTCTTAGCAGTTCCATCAGCATAATATTCTAATACTCTTACATAATTGCCTTCACCAATTGGCACGCAAAATGGCCTTCCATTTTCATAATATTCAGCAACATTAGCTCTTGCATAATTCCTTCTTATTCTCAATCCTAAATAATCCTCAGTCTCAGAATAGTAATAATTACCTTCTGCTTGGTAAATAGTCTTCCCATCATCAGTAACAACTATTTTTTCAGGATTTTTTTCGATTTTTTCTTTCAAAGCAATTAATTTAGCCTTTTTGGTTGGGTCATTTTCTGCATCAATTTGTCTTTGTAAATAATCCACATATTCTGATCCTTTGACTTCTTTAGCATTCAAAAGAGCTCCATTTTTATCAAAAGTCCTGCCATCAACAAATGTCAAAGGTTGTAAATTTGCAAATTCCTCAGATTTTATTCCAGTTCCAACTGACCTGGATAATTCATTAAGTTTGACACTAAATGCCTCATCTCTAACCTTCTTAATAGCCTCCGGATCAGTAATATCTGAATTTTTAGAAACAGTTTCAGCATAGTTTTTAGCCTCATTAAAGTTTGCCTTGGTTTTTTCTATAACCTCTCGTTTAACCCTAAGCTGCTCTTTTAATGAGTCTAAACTCCTTGTTTCAATTGCCTGATTCACATTACTAGCACTTTCTAAATTTTCCTCAGAAACTCTTATTTGTGACTCTAATAGCTTAAGCTCTCTTGCATCTTGTTTTGAAATTAAAGAAGCATCATCTTCATTAAGTTTAAATTGCCCATATTCTTGAGCATATCCAGTTTTGACATAATTATCAGCATTAATTATATTTTGTTTTTCCTCATTAATTCTTTTCTCAATATAATCTTGGTTTTTGAAAATACATTCATCATAACTAGAATAAATTTTATTTAATCCGCTGTTTTCATTGCAATAAGCACCAAATCCGCTTTTGCCATCAATTCCCCTCATGATTAAAGCTCTAGCTTCTCCTTCAGAACTAGAAGTTACCAAGTTCTTTAAGCTGAGAAATGCAAATACTCCTAAACAGGTAGATTTCCAAATTTTTACAGTAGTATCCAATTTGTCAATTATAGAATCCAATTTCTTAATAACTTCTCTTGTCTTATTTATCTGCCAGTCTATTTGCTCAGTGCTGAACTGGATCGCTCTTCTCTCAATTGGAATCTTGACATCAACAGTGCTTCTGCTTATTGCCCTTCCGCTTCCAGGTAAAATAGTAATGTATGCTTGCCTTTTTGTGTCAATGTCTAAAATTTGTACAGTCACAGTTTTTCCAGTACCTGTTTGCAAAGCAATAACATCATTAATCCTGAGAGTCTCTCTTCTTCCAGAAATCTTAGAATCCTCAAAGTATTGTTTCAGAACTATTTTATCTGTAGTTATAGACTCAATTTTCCATTCAAACTTATTATTTTGCTCATCAATCCCTCCAGTAATAACATCTCCAGTAGTATAAGTTCCTTGGTTATTATCCAAGCTTAAAGTAGCACTAGCCTTGTCTTTTTCTCTTACAACTTTAATAGATCTGAAAATTACCTTAACATTTTCATCTTCTAAGAAAATATTTGCTCCGCTGATATCCATATTCCCAGCAATTTGCTCTTCTAAACCTTCTTTTTTATCCTGCGCTAAATCATATAATGTTCCTTCTGCAATATTCTCATATGCAAGAATAGCCTGCCTTTTATGGTACAGATTGTTAACTCCTAATGCTTCATTAGCTTCACCTAGTCTATAATAAGCTTCATTTAATGTTTCTCCAGTTAATCCTTTATTTATAGACTCTTCAATTTCCTGAATAGATTTGCAATAAATCTGGTTGCTTGTTTTATCTAATGCTTCACTATCCTCAAAACCAACATTAACACAGATATCTTCATTTTCTAAGTAAAGTGCAAATTCTCCAGGAACAGTTGGTTGTGCAGTAACTGCAAGAGGTGCTCCTAAACCATAGACGCTCTTAACAGACTCAGTTGCCTCTTTTATATAGATTACTCCATCTCCATCTTTGTCTAAAGCCGCAGCATTTGCATTATATTTTACAGGGCGATACTCTCTACTAAACATAATTGATTCTGGTTCCTTGCCGACCGATACAGAAGGGTCTATTATAACCATATAAACGTCTTCCAAACTGCCTTTCCTAATTTTCCCCTTATAGGGATTAAAGTGTTTCTCAACAAATTCTAATTGTTGTATTCTACTCATTTCTCTTAATTTATCAGTGGAAGTACCCAAACTATCAGCTGTTGTAGGTATAAACTGAATTAAACCAATTGCCTTAGAATCTGGGCGAGGATTATATACTGTCGGATCAAACCCACTTTCAAGAGCCATTACAGCCATTAAATGGTTTGGATCAATATTTAATTTAAGAGAAATCTCTTCAACCTTTTCAATAAATTCCGGATCATTATCAAGTATATCCTTAAATTTAATATAACCTTCAGTAGTCTTATCAACTTTGGTCTTTTCTGTAACTTCAAGTTTCTGCACTTCGCCAAAATAAACAATCTTCAAGCTCTTTCTCTGTCCATCTTTTCCAATTAAAGTTACTTCATCATATAGGGAAATAACTTTTCCTTCTTCACTTTTAACTTCCAAATTATTTCTGATTTTTTCAACTTTCCAATTGCTCCCAGGATACAATCTCTGTCCTTCAGCTAAATTATAAATATCTCCACTAATCTCAAGCTCAGCACTATCTCTAGGAATAACAACACTATTTAGCCTAATTCTAAATAAAGTATTCTCAACAGGTCCAAATTCCTTTAATCTGATAGGTGAACTTTCATCTCCATTTTTAGCGAGAGTAACTCCATGAATTCTCCTATTTCTCCCATCATAAACACTTAAAGTAACACCATCATCTCTAATTCTATCAGCTCTAATATACCCATTCCTTCCCCAGAAAGAAACCCTATTAGCACTATCCAGCCATTCTTTTTCATTTGTCTGCTCAGCCAATCTCAAATCTTGAGCGCCAAATACCCCAAAAGAAGTATCAGTATTAAATCTAATATCTAAATCGATCTTTGCATCGATAGTAGGTCCACCAGTTTTTAATAATTCTAGATTATCATCTTTAACTCTTGCCAAGGCAGTATCATTAAACTGAGGCAATTCCTTTTCATCCTTGATTTTTCTCAATTTTAAAATCAAGTAGCCCATATCAAAAAATCTCCCACTTTCATCAACAATATATCTCCTGTCTTTAGGCTTAATATGCACAACATTAGAAACAAGATTATTAGTGCTTTCAATTCCAGAAATGCTTACTCTTTCAATTTCAGGGATTCCATAAAAAGGATTAGCTTCAGGAGCATCTTCCCCAAAAGCTAAGCTTCCCAAAGTAGCTCCTTTCAAGAACACATATACAGGAACATCTTGCTCTTCTAAAATATTAGTGGGAACAATACTAGGCTCTAATTTCCCAGCATTGACAAGTATCGATTCCCCAGTCTCTTCTATTGTGTTCGTAAAAATAGGAATATCACTATCTCTAATGGATTGAGCAGCAGCAAAACTAGTGCCCAATACTAAAAAAATGCAGAATAATGCAAATATCCTATTTCTCATGTGAACTCCGGTAATTTAAAATTTGAATTTAAATTATTTGTCTCTACAGACTCATAAGTTGAAATAATACCTTCTTGAGTAAGCTCTTTATCTTCAACTAAAGCATAAATTATGATTCCCTCAGATTGAACTAAATTTTCTCTTGTAATACCAAAATTAAAATTATTCCCCCCAATAACCTGTTGATCAAGGTTAGTTGCTTCAAAATTTTCCTTAACACAGCTTTCTTTGCTAAGGAAGTCTCCGAATAGTCCAGATCCAGGAATTTTAGTGCATCTCTCTATTTCTTGTGAAGGAACAGCAACTTCTCCAGGTTTTGAAACAATAACATTAACTGTATATTTTCCTCTCCTCAATTCAACAGTCTTAGCTTCAGGATAAGATAAAGAAGTGCTATATCCATTTTCTTCAGTAAATTCAATAATTATTACTTCATTTGCAACATCTTTAGTAGTTCCTGTTTTTTTATCAATAAGCTTGACATTCAAGTTCTTAGAATAAATTGGCTCTAATTCTAAAGAAGCACTCCCAGCTTGATTAGTGTCAATAATCAGCTCAGATTTATCATACCCTTCTTTCTCAGCAATAATCTTCCCATTCAAGCATTGTGGGAATTTTTCATTAAGGTTTCCATTAACAGTCTTCCCTATTGAACAAATTGAATTGAAGCACTGGAAACTTACATCAGCATCATCAAGGTTTCTGCCATCTGCAAATACACTAACATCCAAAAGATGGTTTCTCACTTTACAGACATCAAAAGTATCTTCCTCAATGGTATCAAAATCAACACTGTTGATTCTAGGCTGGTTATTGTCAATTACTACCATAAAAGCATATTGGAAAGTATATCCATTATCGCTTAAAGTAACAAGAACGGGATATTGGACATCATAAACGAAGTGATAGCTGTTTAAGCAGAGAAACCTTGACAAATATTTCAAAAGTCCTTTTCTTTCAATAACAGAATCTCCCTTCATAACTTCCCCCTCATCAGGTATAACCTTCATCACAAAAGGCCAATCCGTAGAGTATCTGAAATTAACTTGTGCATTAGTAGGAACATCTAAGCTATAGTATTTCGAATCTCCCTCTGCTCTAACGTTCCCTACATTAGTCTGGACAATGCTTCTAAAGCTTCTCTCAACCTCGCTTTTTTTCCAAGTTTTCTCATCGCAACTGAATCCAGTGTCAGTTCCGGGAATATCATCATATAACCCAATCATGTCAATAGTTCTCTCTTCAAAGAACAACTCTTTATTTTCTTTGTCTAGTATGTCATTAGCATCAGCATAAAGCCTGCCTAAAGGAGCATTTAAAACAATAGAAAATGAGTCTAAATTAGAGGAAACATCATCAATGGATACAGTTAATGGACCTCTAATAGAAACCAAAATTTTAGTATCCTGAATGTCAACTTCAACCTCGCTATCTCCATCATAATCCACAGTATACTGTCCTAAGTCTCTTAAATCCTCATAGCAAAAGATAATATTATTTTTGATATAGTTTCCTAGCTCCAATTCCATATCACTAATGCTTGGAATTTCCTGAGTATTAATCCCATTAGGGGTCCTATAAAACCAGTAAGGCACACGCAAAGCATCATTGTTAAAAATATCCAGACTGTTTCCAAAAGGGACAAGAGGGTTCAAAGATGCTGATTCTTCAAGTTCAATCTTCCCACCTTGTGCTCCCAGAATATTAACACTTTCCTTAGCAATATTAGTTATGCATTCCTCAACTCTAGCATGGGCAAGAAGCGTCTGTGCATTAATTTCAACTCTTTTATTGATACTATCTAAAATGTTACTATCTCTAATATAAGTTGTTATAAGGAATAATGCTATTACTACAATTCCTAAAATGATGTACACTGTAACTTGGCCTCTTTTTTCAAGCATTCTAGTCACCTTTAACCTTCTTCTTTATGAGCTCCATTATCTCTGTATTAATGTCTTTTTTAATAACAGACTTAAATTTCTCCCAAAGTTTTTCATCCTCAATAAGAAGAAGGTATTTTTTCATCAAAAAACAGGTATTTTTCTAATTTATAAATATTTCTTAGTTACTTAGTAAGTTAGTTACTTAGTAAGAAAATACGAAATTAAGATCCCTTCAAAAATTTAACATAAGAATAAAACAAAACAGCCCAGTTTATCATGCTCATATTAATGTGATAAGCTTTATCAACTCCATTTTTAATACCAGAGACACTCTTTTCTAAAGATTCTGAATGACGTAATTTATCTAGAGGTATCCTTTTTTTAATAGAGTTAAAGTTTATCTTATTAAGCTCTTCTTCCATCTTAATATAAAAAAGAAATCCATCAGAAATCATATTCTTTAAGCTGGCAATATGCTCAAATTCAGCTTCATGGATAATATCCTGATAAGCAAAAGTAAATTCTCTATTTCTCAAAATCTTTTGAAATAAGACATTTAATTTATTATTCAACTCTATTTTCTTCTCATGGGACCTAGCACCAGGCAGGCTATTAAAAATCAAAGTAGCTTCTTTTACAAATTCTTCTTGCCATGTGAATATTCCTTCAGCATAATGAGTATTAAGTAATAAAGGTTCTTGCACTTCCGATACAAGCTTATACGCCCTGGTGATATTAACAGATGCATAATCAGGGTCTTTTTTTTCTAGTAATTCTTTAAATTCCTCAAGTGTTGGTTGGATAATATTCAAAGAGTTCTTCATAGCTTCAATATCTTGCTCTTGAACAAAGTAAGGTGAAAAGTACTTTTTTATTACCTCTTCCTTAACCGGCAAAGAAAAATCTTTTTTAATGATCCTAATAATAGGAACACTCTCAATATCAGCAATTTTCGGTGTTAGCTGGTTAAGTTTATGTATATATACCATTTTATGGTGGGCCCGACAGGATTTGAACCTGTGACCTCGTCCACGTCAAGGACGCGTTTATTAGTTGACTCATAACCGCTAGACGACGAGCCCATAAACGATAAAATAATATATGCCAAGTCTTTTAAGTTTTTTTAATTTAATAAAAACAATGGATACACCTAAGCCTTTAATAAAAAAAATGATTTATGACAGATCTGAAGTAGAATTAGCAGCAGAATTCTTAAAACAAGAAATAGCCAAAACCGAAGATAAAGAAAGAATAAAAAGACTTATCGATGAATCTTTTTCTATATGAAAAAGCCTCAGGGGCGATTTGAACACCCGACCTGCGGTTTACAAAACCGCTGCTCTACCATTGCCCTTGCTGGAATTAACCTAGCAATCTGAGCTACTGAGGCACAGCTAAATCAGAAAAATCATGTTTAAATATGTTTTTATGCACTCCAGATTGTGGAAAAACTGGAGGTGCTAGCAAGAGATGATTGTACAGCCTCTTTTACTTCAAGGGAAGATTTTTCAAAAATGAAAGAAGAAGCAAAAAAGGTGGAAGGTATGATCTATCCAAAAGTTACTTTTGATGTATTATTAAAACAAGAATACGAAGCTGCATGAGAGAATGGCAAAACAGATGATGCCTCTATTTTATAGCTCTCTTCATAGCTCTAATCTCTACATTGCCTAAAGGATATAATTTACTTAATGCTTCCCTCATATCCTGATTAATTTTATTAGAAATAAGCTGTGAAACAAAAGTGTGATATTCCGTTTCACTGAAGTATTTTTCAAAAAAAGCTCTGCATTTTTCTTTTAAGACTGTTTTTACAGATCTATGAGTATTAAATTTTGTCAATAAAAAGGGCTTGACAATCACTTTCACCCCATCTTTAGTTTTCCCAGAAAAAGAAAGGTCTACTCTGTCTCTTCCAGTTCTCACAACTCTCTTAAGGTATGAAGGGGACATTTCATAGCCGATAAACTCTGTAACAACATGATTATCCTGAATTTCCTTAATTCTAAAACTGACTTTAATATTCTGTGCCTTTAAGTTTCCAGTTAAATTTGATAAATTAGTGCTGATAACTCTTCCCGTTAGCTGCTCTGGCTCATAAGATAAAGTCTCTCCTAGAGGCCTTTCATTAAAATGAGAACTAGCCGTAATAGTATACCATTTTTTCCTACCTTTCTTGCTTAAAGCCTGAACTGCCATAGTATACCCTCATAAAAAATCTTAATAAAACTTTCTATTATGCCTCAATAGTCAAATTTCCTAAAGAATTCTTAAGTTTTTCAATAAATGCATCAATAATATCATTCTGTAAGACCTCAAAAGTGACCCTTTTCCAAAAAAAGATAAATCGAACAAACCAGGGAGATTACCTAAAATAGCAAGGATTATTCATAAAATTAACTTGTTAATAATTTAGCTTGCTCCCGGTTATAATTCCAAGCACTGGATAATTGGCCTGTAGTCTTATAGTATTTAACAAGTCTTTTGATTTTGCTCTCAGTTAACTGTAATCCTCTTAAAGCAGTCTTATCTTTTTTATTCGCCCCAAGATGCTTATGAATCATAGTTTCTCTTTTTATTAAATTAAGCAAATCTTCAGGAATCTCAGAATTTAATTTATTCTCTTTAATAATAGTACTAACTGATTTTCCAGTTAAAACTTTAACATCTGGCACCCCATATGTGTCTCTCAAGGCAACGCCTAACTTGCTCTGGCTATATCCCTGTTTGGTTAGTTTAATAACTAACTGCTCAACTTCTTTATCACTATATCGAATCCATCCCTGCTTAACTTTTTTTATAGGTTTCTTGCTTCCACTTTTTCCTTTTCTCCCGCTGTATAATCTTGCCATTTTTAAAACTGCCCAGAATTAAGTATCTAGGCATAGATTAGCTTTCACCAATACTATCCTAACTAGTGCAAAAAGTAAGCATTTATAAATCTATTCCCTGCAATTTAGTCTTTGTAAACTACATCATTGAGTCTTACTCTATCGCTAACCTTAATTCCTATTTCATCACCTTTCTTGGCTTCCTTTACTTTTTCATGCTCAATCTGGATAGATTCAACCCTTTGGGTAATATCTGTAGTGTGCCCTTTTATTGCTATTGTATCCCCTACCTTTAATGCTCCGCTTAACTTTATAGCAGCTACGCCTATATTGCTATAATACGCAAAAACTTTACCTACTTCTTTTGCCATAAAATATAGAAAACTTAAAAGTATTTAAAATTAGCCCCGCGAGGATTCGAATTCCGAAATTCTCAGAATACTGAGAAATCCCTCGGTCAATGGCTTTCCTCCAAAGTCCAAAGGCCACTTTAAGGATACCTTAGGGTATTATCCTTGACCGCTAGACGACGGGGCTATAAAGAAAGAGTAATATACGGCTCTTTTAAAACTTTTTATTCAGATTTTATTCTTTTATTCTCTAGCCATTTGGGTACAGAAGTAAAGGTAATAGTTTCCCAATTATCAACCTCTTGCTCAGTAACATCAAAGTATTTCTGGTATATAATTTCAACGCTTCCATGCAATACCGAAGACCAACTAAAACAAAGAAGATCTGCAACATTTCTTAATTCATTCTCATTAGGTGATTCAATTTCAACAAAAGAGGGTATCCAAGGCCAGGTATCTATAGTTATTTCAGAATTACCATACGTCCATTTTTCTCTTTTGGTTTCCTGAAAAGAAATAAGTTTTAATCCAAGTAACAAAAGAAGACTACAAGTTCGTTCAAAATCATTTACTTCCACCGTAATATCTTTAGTACCATGAAGAGTCCTATCTAAAAGACGTTTATAACTCAAAGTTATCTTATCTCCTTCATCTCTAACCCTGATCCAAGCGCCTATTTTTTCTAAACTTTTATCAGGGAAATCAAAATTTTTACGTTTCATAAGGAGCTCAGAATGAACTAGTCTAGCATCAACTCTTTTCAACCTTTCTCTTAAAAGCAACAAGTTAATATCAAGAAACTTTGCTTCAATTTCAGTGTTCACATTCATAAATCACTAAGAAAAAATAAAATTATTAAACCTTTTCTTTTCTAAAAATTCCTTCTTTACTAAACAAAACATAATAAAGAACAAGTAGACCAGTAATAGATAAAAATATCAGTAAAGCAGGATGAATCTCATTCATTTATATCTTCCTCTTCCTTCAACTTTTTTTAGTCTTTCAACAGCATTTTTATCTCCTTTAGCAGAATATCCTCTTAAAACACTATCAAAAGCCTTTTCAGAATGTAAATAATGCTTGCTTTCGAAAGTCTGTCTCAGCAAATGTAAATCTACAGCCTTATCTTCAACTCTTAAAGATTCAAACCCCAACCCGAAATCAAAGAAAAATAATTTATCTTTATTAAGAATCATATTGCTTGTAGTCAAGTCTCCATGAACGATATTATTATTGTGTAATTCAGCAATCTGTTTTCCCATATCCACGCATAAATTTACTCTAATCCTCTCATTCAGCTCATCAAAAACATTCTTAACTAAATCTCCATGGACAAACTCCATAGTAATTGTCATAGATTTTTCATCAACATTGTATAGCTTTGGAACATTTATCAGACTATGAGATTTTTCAAGTAACTTAGCCTCTTTTCTAGTTCTAGTTTTTCTTAATTTGTTGTCTATTTCATCAATTCTATAATTCTTCTTAATTCTTTCTTTAATCAAGAAGCCTTCATCTTCCCATAATTTCGCTTCAGCACCTTGTTTAAGTAGTTCCATAATATTAGTATAGAAAAAGGATTTATAAAATTAGCCCTTTTTATTTTTCTTCAAATTCTCTAAATAACCGAATTTTTCGCATACTTCCATTATTTCATATCTTAACTTAGGTGCATTAGAAAGTTTGTTTTTATTTTTTTCATCATTGACTAAATCTGCTATTTGAAAAAGCCCTTTATCGCCAAGCTCCGAATCTTTTGGTATAAAAACAACAATTCCTTCTTTAAACAATTCTCTTATACCGAATGGAAATTTTCTAAACCTTTTCTTTCTATAAACCACAGGTAGAGTCATTTTACATCCCAAACCCTTTTCCAAGTTTACCTTGAAATCTTTTCATTAATTTTTCAGGATCTCCTCCTTTCATCATTTTCATCATCTTCCTGGACATTCTATACTGCTTTATTAATTCCCTTATCTCAGCCCCGCTAACACCACTCCCCTTGGCTATTCTCTGTATTCTATTGCCTTCTAAAATCAGTTCAGGATTCTCCAACTCATTTTTATTCATACTGTTCATAGCATATTTCCATCTCTCTAGCTTATCTTCCTGGACTTTCAATGTCTCTTTAGGTAATTTAATTTGCCCAAATCCGGGAACCATTTCCATAATTTTATTCAAGGGCCCCATCTTATTCATAGCCTCCATCTGCTCATATAAATCAACTAGGTTAAAATCACCTTCCAATAATCTCTTGCTCATATCCTCAGCTTTTTCACTGTCAATTGCCTCTTTAGCTTTTTCAAGTAAAGTCTCTATATCCCCCATACCCAATAATCTTCCAACAAAGCCTTTAGGATTAAATAATTCTAAGTCATCAACTTTTTCCCCAATGCCAATAAATTTAACTTTAGCTCCACTAACAGCAGCTCCTGATAAAGCTCCTCCACCCTTAGCAGTTCCATCTAATTTAGTAATAATAATTCCAGTAATTCCACAAGCATCATGAAATCCTTTAGCTAACTTCTGTGCAGCTTGTCCTATATCAGCACTCATAACTAAAAGTTTTTCATCAGGTTGTATTCTCTCAGATAAATCCTCAATTTCTTTAACTAATTCAGGATCTAAATCATGTCTTCCCGCAGTATCTACAATTAGGATATCATATTTACTAAACTCTTTTTCATATTTCTCATAAATTTTTAAAGCATTTTTTTCACTTTTATCAATGAAAACAGGAACATGAATAGCATCACAAACTTGCTGAAGTTGCTCAGGAGCAGCAGGTCTATGTACATCTAATCCTAAAGCAGCTATTTTATTTCCCCTTTTCTGGTAAAATTTAGCTATCTTAGCAACACTCGTGGTTTTTCCGGAACCATAGCAACCTACCATCATGATCTTGAAAGGTTTTCTTCTCTCAATAACAATATCAGCTCTCTCATCCCCCAAAAAATTAACTAATTCCTCATAAACAATATTAACAATCCTCTCTCTTAAATTAAGGCCTTTAACATCTTTCTCTTTCAGCGCTCTTTCCTTAATTTTCTTAGTAATGTCTAATACTAAACCTACATCAACATCCGCTTGCAATAAAGACCTCTGAATGTCCTTAACCAAATTCTGGATAGCAGCCTCATCAACAGTCATGCTCCTGGCTATTTTCCTGAGGCTTTCCTTTAACTTATCTCCAAGATTGTCTAAAACCATAAAGAAAGAAAGAAAAAGGCATTTTTAAATCTTTATATGAAAGAAAAAGCATTTATAGATAAGATATTTAACATGAATATGCAAAAAGAGGTATCATATACATATCCCAAAATAGCTATATTGGTAACAACTTATATTTTAGTACTTCTAATGTTTAATGACAACATTAACATTCACATACACAATGTATTAGCTCCGTTAGGATATCTGGGAATTTTCATAGCAGGGATATTCTATACATATGGTTTTACATCAGCAGCAGCCACAGTAGTTTTATTTGTTTTAGCAGGAGACCAAAATATCTTAATAGCAGCCATTATTGGTGGTGCTGGAGCAGTAATAGGTGACTTGACTATATTCAGATTCATAAGGTATTCAGTAGCAGATGAATTCAAAAACTTGTCAAAAGAAAAAGGAATAGCTCATCTTACAAGCCTCATCCCAAAATCAATAAAAAGGCATTTAGTAATAATTCTCGGATACATTATAATAGCCTCTCCACTGCCCGATGATATTGGAGTAACCTTATTAGCTTCTTATACTAAGCTTTCAGAAAAAATGTTCACAATAATCTCCTATTCAATGAATACCTTAGGAATATTAATAATACTTTTAATAGGAAGCTCAATTTAATCCTAAGTTTTTCAAAACATAATCTTTATCAAATTGTTTTAAATCATCATATTTTTGCCCTACACCAAAGAATAAAATAGGCTTTCCAGAAACATAGCTAACGCTTAATGCAGTTCCACCTTTTTCATCTATATCTGCTTTGCTTAAGATAATACCATCTATTTTAACAATCTCATCAAATTTCTTTACTTGCTCAATGCAGTCATTTCCAGTAATACTTTCCCCAATAAAAAGTTTCATATTGGGCTTTATGACTCTTACAATTTTTTTCATTTCTTCCATCAAATTTTCATTGCTATGCTGTCTTCCAGCAGTATCAATAAGAACAACATCGATTCCTCTGGCTTTAGCGCTTTTCACACCGTCAAATGCAACTGCGGCAGGGTCGCTTCCATAATCCTGTCTTACAACTTTTATTCCAAGTTTCTTTCCATGCTCTTCTAGTTGTTGGATTGCAGCAGCCCTGAAGGTATCTGCAGCAACTAATAGGCATTTGAGCTTATTTTTCATCAGCAAATTGGCAACTTTAGCAATAGTAGTAGTTTTTCCCGCTCCATTAATACCAAAGAATATTATTACAAAAGGTTTCTCGCTTTCATTAATTTTTCCTACTAAATCTACAGGTTCAAAGTTCAAGACTTCACCTAAACTCTTTTTTAAAGAGTCAATTATTGTTTCTTCAATATTCCCCCTTTTCAAGGGCTGATCAACTAAATTTTTCTTTAAGTCATCTTTAATCTTGTCAATAACCTCTGCAGCAACATTGTTCTCCATTAAACCAAGCTCAATATCCCAAAAAAACTCATCAAATTGTTTCTCATTAATCTTCTTCGTTGTTACTTTTTCTTTGACAGATGCAAGAAAAGATTTTTTCTTTATTTCTTCATCAGAGATTTCTCCCATAACTTCAGGTTTCTCAGGCTTTTCAGCAAATTTTTCTTTCAAAGACTCAAAAAAAGATTTCTTTTCAGTGTCTCCTTTAAGATCAACTAATTTATCCTCAACCTTTTCTTCAAATTTAACAGCCTCTTTAAGGGCTTTTTTCAAGGGTTTAATTTTCTTAGGTTCCTGCTTTACATCTTCTTTTTTCTCTTCTGCTTCAGGCTTGACATCTTTCCCTTCTTCTTCAACTTTCTTAGAGAATTTATCAACTACATCCTTGAATTTGTCTTTTAAAAATTTAAACATATTTTAGCTAGTTTCAATCAATTTATTAATTTTTGTTTTGATAAGATTAAATCAAAAATTTTATTAATAATTAACATTTACCAGATTTATGGAAAATACAAGAAAAAAATTAAGTATCTACTGGGATAAGCTTATATCAAAGAAAATACCTTCTTACGTGAATTTTCAAAAGATAGAAGATGAAATTAGAGAGCATTTTGGATTTCTAAAATGGGCATTTAAAAGAATAGTTTTGCCGATAGCTATAGCATACATTTTAGTAGGAATATTTTTCTTTAAAATGAATGTTTTAGGATCTCTTGTAATAGCTTTTATAGTGTTCCTATACAGCAATTTTCTGCCAGATACTGATTTCTTAATAAAAGAAACAAAAAATATTGAATCAAGATGGTATGAGAAATATGCATTACTATTTTTTGCCCCAGTAATAATTTATTACATCCTGGATGGCAGGAAAAAGCCTCTTTACACAAGAAAAGGAAAGTTTTTTCATAATTATAAAACAGTTTTTATCTGGGGAATATTTTTATTTATAATAGGATCAACTTTATGGCAGGAACCAATTAAAATGGCAATACTTCCAATTTTTGGAATGCTTGGATTTAGCTTTCATTTAATTGTAGATGGAAGAATTAACAATTTCCTCAGTAAAAATCTAGTTAAACATTTTCTTCACAACAATAGTGCCATAGCTTCCAGGAGGCAAGCTAAATCTTAATACCGCTTTTCTCTTTCCCTGATTTCTTTCGTCATCAAAATATTTGATTTTAATGTCTTTAACAGCAACAACCAAATCTCTGTCAACGCCTTCACTGACAAGTTCGGGGATTTCTTTGAAAATAAAGTCTTCGAGTTTTATTTTTTCTTCTTTTAAAATTTCATTATAAATCTTAGAAATTTTTTTTTCACTAAATTCAGTTCCGAAACCTAAAACAGGAAATTTAATATTGTCAACTTTGCCAGAACAAAAAACAAGATTACCTGCACTATAATCAACAGAAAAGCAATTTATATAATTTGAGTTAAGATAAGAAGAAACAGCTTTGTTCCATAAAAGACTTTGATAAGAATTAATGTAAAAAGTCAACATACTTTTCTTTAATTTTCTAATAGCACCAATATAGTCATTTTTATCCCATTTCAAACGAAGCATATAACAAAATTTTCTAAATTCTTTTTTAACTAAAGCTTCTCCAAGTAAATGGTTTCTGCCTCCAAATCTCTGATCATCAAAGTAATTTTCAATAAAACTGATTTTTCTTCCAATATTATCCAAGTTTCTAACAATTATTTTAAATTTATTTTCAGCAGCCTGTCCTAGTCTTATCCTTTCATCACCATAGCCAATAAATTTAATCTTGACATCTTTAATTTTAATTTTCTCTAAATTTCTAGGGTTAATACCAAAAACAGAAAGATGCTGCTTAGTTAAGGCAAGTTTATCTTTAATCCCTGCTATATTTATTCTCCTCTCCCTAATGTTTAGCCTCTTAGCAATAATCTTGATAATATCTTTAGTGTTCCAATTCTTCTTTTCAACTAAAAAATAGCTATAATCTCCCTTTTCAGTAAGATTTAGGTCAATAATTTCTTCTACAGCAAAATCCTCAGGAATCTGTTTAATCTTATACATAAAAGCAACAATTCTAAAAAGCATTAAAAGCTTACGAAAAGAATAAAAGACACAATAATACTTAAAAAGCATGACAAACATAATAACCTATGAAGGAGTCTATGATCTGTTAAGAAAAGAAAAAATCTATCCAGAGCTGCAAAAAATCCCGGATGCTTTCCTAACAGAAGTTGTTTCTTATTTAAATGAAAAAACAGAGATTTTAGACTCTCAAAGGCAGCAAAACTCAATTTTCGCAGAAAAAGAAGTGGGAAAAACAGCAAAACAATTAGAAAACATTAAAAAAATGTTAAAAGAGATCTATGAAAGAAGAGAAAATAAGATAGTAAAACTAGCATTAATAGCCTCAAAAACAGGCTCATTAAATGATTCCTCCATGTTAAAAGAAGAGCAGGAGATGTATAATACTCTAGTTTCTAATCTCAATTTTTATAGAGAAAACGTCCTTGCTAAGGTATTGGACAAGAAACAGCCATCTTTAGAAGTCAAACCTCCTGAAAAAAAAGAAGGGGAAAATTTAAAAACCGTCCGGTTCACCAATCCAGTACCCCAATTTATAGGGAATGACCAAAAAGTATATGGTCCTTTTGAAGAAGAATATGTTGCAAATTTGCCTTCAGAAATAGCAGAATTACTAATAATAAATAAGAGAGCGCAAGAAATATGAAATTCCCTAGAGCTGTAAAAAAGTATTGTAAATACTGCAGAAAATACTCAGAACACAAGGTTTCAGAGGTAAAGGGACGAGAAAGAGGTGCTCTTAAGCATGGCTCAATTAAGAGGGCCAGAAAAAGAGGAAGAGGTCAAGGCGCAGGCAATAAGGGAAAATGGGGTTCAAAGCCTCCAATATCCCAATTCAAGAGAACAGGCGCAAAAATATCAAAAAAGACAAATATTAAGTTTACATGCCAAGTCTGTAAAAAAACAACAGTACAGAGAAAAGGGTTTAGGACAAAAAAATTAGTAATAGAGCAGGAAAAATGATTAAAGAACCGACAAGTAAATTTATTAAGGTAAGATGCATGAAATGTAAGAACGAACAGATAATATTCGGTAAAGCAGCCTCAGAGATAAAGTGTTTAGTATGCAGTAATATTCTAGCATCGCCAAGCGGAGGTAAGGCTAAAATTAAAGCCCAAATTCTTGAGGTACTTGAATAAAGATGTTATATAAAAAACAAGGGTTGCCAGAAGTTGGCGAACTCGTCATGTGCACAGTAAAGAAAATACTGCCCCATTCTATTTTTGTTGACATTGAAGAATACAAAATCGAGGGTATGATTCATATTTCTGAAATAGCTCCAGGTAGAATAAGAAATTTAAGGGACCATGTAAGGGAAGGAAAGCAGATTGTATGTAAAGCATTAAACATCTACAGAGAAAAAGGCCACGTTGACCTTTCATTAAGAAGAGTCAATCAATCTCAAAGAATAAAAAAAGTTGCAGAATACAAGCAAGAGCAGAAAGCAGAAAAAATCTTGGAAAGTGCAGCAAAAGAGTTGAAAATAAGCTTGGATGAAATGTACAAACAAGCAGGTAATATTATGATAGAGAAGTATGGTGCGTTGACACCATGCTTTTATGAAGTTGTAAAAGACCAAATAAAACTAAAAGATTTAAAAATTCCTGCAAAAATAGAAAAAATATTAACAGAAAAGATAAAGGAAAAGATCCAAATACCTTCTGTCTCGGTCTCCTCAATAGTGAAATTACAAAGTTTTTCCGGAGAGGGAATAGAGGATATTAAAAAAACTTTAAAGCATATAAGTGCATATCAAGCCTCATTAACTTATCTGGGAGCACCAAATTACAAGCTAACAATCAATGCTCCAGATTACAAAGAAGCAGAGTCAGTATTAAAAAAAATAACAGATTCAACAACAAAATTCACAAAAGACATAAGTGTAAAGGTAGAGTTTAAAAGGAAATGAACAAGGTAGAAATATTGAAGTGCAGTAAATGTTTAAGATATACATTAAAAAAGGAGTGTGGTGTTTGCTCAGCACAAACATTATCAACAAAACCTGCGAAATACTCTCCTCAGGATCCATACGGAAAATGGAGGCTGAAATATAAGGCTAAATATGGAGTTTGAAATAAAAGAATTTGAGAAAATTAAATTAAAAGACCCAATTCTTATAGAAGGGCTCCCAGGAATAGGAAACGTGGGTAAAATAGCAATAGATTTTATGATAGATTCTGTTGGCGCAAAAAAAATGATGGAAATTTATTCATCACATTTTCCTCATTCAGTGTTTGTCAACGAAGAAAACTTAGTTGATCTGCCAAAGATAGAGGTTTATTACAAAAAAGGCAAAAAAAGGGATTTTCTTTTCGTATCAGGCGACATCCAACCTTTAGATGAGACTTCATGCCATGCATTTTGTGAAACAATTCTTAACATATTTCAAAAACAGGGTGGAAAAGAGATAATTACACTGGGAGGAATTGGCTTGCCTAAAATACCAAAACAGCCATTAGTATACTGCACAGCAAATGAAAAAGCAATAATAAAGAAGTATAAATCAAAAAGTATCAACACAAATATCTTTGGGGTTGTAGGTCCGATTATTGGAGTTTCAGGACTGCTAATCGGCTTGGCCTCAAAAAGAAAAATTCCAGGAATGATATTACTAGCTCAGACATTCGGTCATCCTACCTACATAGGCATTAGAGGCGCTCGAGAGCTTCTTAAGGTGTTAAAAAATTCATTTGAATTAAATCTAGATATTGAAAGCCTAGACAAAGAAATAGAAAGCATAGAAAAAGAAGTTGATATCTCATCAAAAACATTGAGCAAACTAACGAAGGCAATGTCAGCTCAACAAGATAGAGTAAGCTACATTGGCTAGTTAAATGTGCCCATGTGCATATAAATGAGTAGCAACAGCATCATATGCTTCTACTTTTTTAGAACTTCCTAATCTTCTCGCTATGCTAAATGCTTCGCCAAAATCCAATTCATCTTCCCCATCCAACATTGCTTTATGATAATATCCTCTTGCTTCATCAGCCCTTCCAACTTTTTCAAGTGCTAATGCTCTATGGAAGGGATCTCTTCCGAAATGTCTTAATAAAGCCCGTTCATAAATCTCATTTCTGTCTTCTCTTCTTTCTACAACAGTAGAAAATGGCTCATGCAGTAAAATATGATAATTTAAGTCTCCATCTAAAATATGATCTATTGCCTCATCAAATCTTCCAAGAGTTTCACATAATTCTGCATATTCACTTCTTAAATCTTCAACATACATATGATGTTCTGCATCAGATTCATAGTCATCAGTATCTTCATCCCCAAATGGGGATTCAACTCCCTCTGCTGTTTCATGATCTTCAGTATCCTCAAATGGAAGATATACTTCTGCTTCCACTAACTCTCTTTTCTTTCCCTGATAAATTGTTTCTACTTCATCAGTTCTTCCAAGTTCGTTTGCAAGAAAAGCAGTTATTAATAAAGGGATATTCCCCCCATACAAGGCAGCTAAAGGTAAAAATAAACGTTCTAAATCAGATTTAGGATATAATCCTACTGCCATACGAAAAATTGTTGGACAAGGCATCGCTTCCCTTTTGTTTAATGATGTCTTAAGGTACTTTCTCGCTCTTGAAAAATGTTCTTCCTGTCCTAACTGCTCTCCATGCATTCTCTCTGCTTCTGCCATCCAAAAAGAGCTCCCGTTTCTCAAGAATAATTCTTCAGCAAATTCAAATCTTCTTGTTTCCAGAAATAATTTTGCACTTCCAAAGCGGGCTTTTTCCTCTATTCCTCTAACTAATCTTACTAATTCAGATTCACCCCGAGAATGCATTGCTCTTTCATCAGCAGTCTCCGCCAAAAGAAGAGACACTTTTTGTCTAGTTTCTGGTTCCAAGTAATCTATTTGCTGTGGTACATCCATAACTTTTAGATTACCAAGAATTATTTAAGAATTTGTGTTCTCAAAAATAATCAAAACTCTCCCAACATTTTCTGAGTTTTTATCTTGTCTCCGGGGTTTAAAACAACCCCACCATAGACTCCGTCAAAACCTGCCTTTAATCTTAATTTCCCTTCCCTATTCATGATTATAGCCTTAGCTAGTTTCTCATGAATAACTTTTCTTAATTCTTCTTCCTTGACATTCAATAAAATATTAAATTCATTTCCAAATTTATCAATTAACAAATTATAAATTTCCCAAATTTTCTTCCCATTTAATTGTTTAATGTCATAAACAGCGCTAATCAATTCATGTAAAGGAATTAAAGAAACAAAAGGTTTTATGTTCTCTCTTTTATAACCCTCCAGCCTATCCGCTAATTTTTCAATCCTGTCAGCTACGCCAATAATTAATTTATTTCCGCATTTTGGACAAGTCTGGTTTAATCTTAAAGACTCTTTAGGGGATAAAACAACATCACAATTCCTATGACCTGAAAAATGATATTTACCATAAAAGGTTGGAGTTTCAATTGTGCTTCTTAATCCTTGACCAGTTCTAATTGCTTTTAAGAAGTTTTTATAACTCAATTCATCAAAATCAAAAACAGTCGCTTCTCTGCCAAGTCTCCAAGGCCACATGCTATGTGCATCGCTAAAACTCACTAATTGAAATTTATCCAAAGAACTAATTCTCCAATTGTCAGCAGGATTGCTAGACATCCCAGTTTCCAAAGCATGTATGTATTTTGTATTATCTTTAAAACAGTCTTCAACCTTTGTAAGCTGATTATATTCCCCCATAAGGCTAAAATGTGGTGTCCATGCATGAGCAGGTATAATCTCAATATCTTCACTAATGCTTCTCATCATGTCTACAAGTTCAACACTATTAAATCCAAATATAGGTCTTCCATCATAATCCAACCTTCCTTTTTTGCTCAAGGCATCAATAATTTGTTTAGCTACATCTTTATTTGGAGAAAAAATCAAATGATGTATTCTTTGTCCCTTTCCATTTTGAGTATAAATTAAACTAATTTCAGTTTGCAATAAAAAAGGGAATTTGGTTTTACTCCATAAAACACCATTTTCATCCTCTTTCAATTCCCTATTAATGATTTCAAATTGGTTAGGATGTTGAAAATCTCCAGTTCCTAAAAGATTTAATCCTTTTATCTTGGCATATTTTTCTAAGTTTTGAAAATTTATACTTTTACTAGTAGCTCTAGAAAAAGATGAATGAATCTGTAAATCTGCAATAAAATCCATAAAAAGAAATAAACATCAAAATTAATAAAACTATTTAGTTGTGCTCTCAAAAATAGTAACAGGAACACTAGTCTCATCTAAGTAGACATAATTTAATCGGATATTCAGCTTATCTTCATAGCTGTCCCTTGCAGTGGTAAAGCAGCTCACAACCTGTTTTCCACCAACTAATTCAACTATACCCCTATTAGTCAAATCAGAAGTTCTAAAATCACACTGAACATCTGCAGGATTCAAGATGTGTACTTCAACTTTATCTTTATTAGCAACTCTGGCAGTTGCTTCTTCAAGCTTCTCGCATTCAATCTCAGGCATAAAAACATCTCCCTTGCCTTGATTTTGAATCTCAATATTAAACCTTACCTGATCACTTCCTCTTATTTCCTCAGTAACAGAAGTAATCTGCACAGGCCCACTTGAAATATCTCCTTTTTTAACTTTTTGCTCTTCAACAGAGCAGACTTCTTTTCCACTTTCCTTTGCAATCAAAGGTGTAATGCAAACATTGACTAGCCCTTTAGTTTGATAGGGATAGCAAACCTTAGCTCTTATAGTAAAATCTTGAGAATTAATGATTGGTTGATTATACCTAGCATTGCCAAAATCAAGAACCTGCTCTCCTCCCTGATCAGAAAATTCCCCTCTGCCTCTTAATGGTCCTGCAGATCCTTTATACTGGTCAGTTAAACCGAAAGTATTCAAATTAATGCCAAAAATCTTTGCTTTTGCTTTCCCGCTTTGCAAGTCAAATTCTCCTTTATTTTTTAAAATAGTTTGGATAGAAACCGAATCATCCTGCTCAAACTTGCTTGGAGGAGATAGTTTCTCAAATTCTATAGAAACCCCATCAACACCCCCAAAAAAAGTCCCTGTCTTTCCTGTACCTTCTTTTTTGCATCCAGCAATTATCAATAAAGAAACCAAAAAAATAATAAAAATATAAGACTTTTTCATAGTAACACCTATAATTAAGGAGATTTACTCATTTATAAAATTATCTCTGTTTATCCACATCTAAAATCTGAATAGGCATCATCTGAGAAACCTCATATTCATAACCTAGCTTAATATCCAAAGGATTCTCCACATAATCTATGCTTCCCAAGAATATTTCACAGTTAAGAATCTCTTGATCCTTATCCTTTCTCCATAAAAATATGCCATTTTCAAGCTCCCTGCATTCTAAGCTCCCATACCCTCTATAATCTACTTCAACTCTTACAGGAACATATCTCAAAGCAGAAGAAGAGCCTTTTTTATTGATAGTAGATTCATCAAGCTCCCCCTTAATCTCTCCTGCTCCCATTTTTTTCAAAGTTATAGCTACAACTAATTTTATCCCTCCTTGCTCAGGAACCAATTGTTTGTCAACACCTACAAGAGTAATAGGTGCAATAGTAGCTCTTAACTTATCTCCTGTAATCTTTTCAAAAGAAGGGCATTCCTTTTCTTTTTGTCCAACAAGAGGTTTAACACAAAGTTGAGGCCCAGCAGTGATATCACAATTATACTTAGATTTTGCAATGATAGAAGTAGACAAATCTCTATCTACCCCCCTATAAGCAGGAAAACTAAATTGCTTTGTAGTAGAATCTTTAGTAACTCCTTCCCCTACTTGCTCAATACCTCTTAGCTCTAAAGAAGTGCACTGCTCCTCAACGCCCGCCCAAACACTGCTCAATGTATCAGTAACGCAAACCTCTGAAGAAATATCACAAACACCATTATTAACTAACTCTAAACCCACATTAACATCCTGATTTTCTCTCAAAGAAGATGCTGGTTGTAAAGGCAAGAAGCTAATCTGCAGACCATCAGGTTCACCTGTAATCTTTCCTCTGCCTTGTCCTGGTTGTCCGCATCCAATTATAAAAATCAACAAAAAAACAATTAATATTCTTTTCATGCAATAGCTCCTTGAGGTCTTCTTAAATTTAAAACTAAAGTATCATAGGTTTCATATAAATACTCTGTTTTTGCAGTAACTTCGTCTATAGTTAGTTGATCACTTTCCAAATAATCGACATTAAATGAAGTCCTTAAAGAAAAGTCTTCTAATATTAAATCCTTAAAACATTCTTCGCTTAAATATCCCTGAGTAAGTTTTTCTTTAACACCTAACCTTTCACATCTAGCATTTAATTCAGCTAATTTTTCAGACCTTATTTGATATTCTCTCCTATTATCCTCTTGTGTATCAACCTCAATAAAATCTCCTTGTTCAGTATTAATAACAAAATTATTAGGTATTCTTAACCTTATATCTTTTATTTCCCTCACTACACCTCTGTTAGCAGGGGCATATTTTCCATATTCTTCAAAAGAAACTCCTAGGAAATTTCCATTCTCATTATCACTTCTATCGCTGTAAGGCTGCCCTAATCCTCCCAAAATAATTCTCATTGGAGCCTTACTAGGTTGGCTTGCAACTTTACCTGTTGTTCTATCTGCAATATACCTGCTTTTAATGTCATCAAAAGGGTCATCTCCTAACTGTCTGTCTTCTCTTAATATTTCATACCCCTTAGTATAAACTTCCCAGAAAGCATAAGAACTGAACTCATAATCAACAATAAATTTTACTTTTAATGGTTGTAATTTATTTTCTGATTGTATAACACTAGAATCAACTGTAAATGTGTTTTCAGGAAATTCACAGTTTACATGTATGGGTGTTTTTTCTCCTTTAAAAATCTCCTTTTTAGCAGGTACAACAATGCCCCCTTTTACTTCTCCATTAGTCTCACCCAAACATCCAAAAGAAACAACAGAAGTTTCATCTTCCTTTCCCTGAGGAATCTTTATTGCCAAATCCGCATCTATAATTATTTTCTCATTAGTAAAGTAAAGATTTGAAGTTGAAGAAGGCCTGCTAACAAAGTTCAATCCTAGCTCATTATCTACTTCAGTAGCATCAACGCTAGCTTTCCATTGGCTATTAGAAGTTTTAATAATTGCCTGGGAAGGATTCACAATAAGCTCACTTCCTTCTTCTATTTTCGGAATCAAATAAGAAAATCCAGGAATCCTGCTAAGAGTATCTGTAGTTGTAGCCCACACACTCTCAAGAGCTCCCTGCCTGTAAGATTGTGTCAAGAAAATAGTAATAGCAAAGATGGTTACTAAAAGTATTACCCAACCAATAGGACCTCTAAGAATATTAGCTAATGTTCTAAAAGGATTTAAAGAAGGTGGTCCTTCATAAATAGATTCAGCAACACGTCTAGTTCGACTCCTGCGTGGAGTTGGTTTTAAATAAGGATCATCATATTCTTCTTCCCTTTTAGCCATCTTCTCATTTCAAAATTAGTTCTAGTTTATCAATTGTAAATTCACTTTGAGGAGTTATCTTAAAGATATTATTCCCTTCTTCAATAAACTCCCCTAAATCCTCAATCTTAAATTCATCATCTTCAATATCAACAGTAAATTCATTGTTATTTATTTCATAAATAAATCTCTTTTTCTCATTATCATCAAACAACATTCTTAATTCAACATTTCTGTTGTCTTCAAATATCTTCTCAAAAGTAGACCTGCTGACGGCAAATTTATATTTGGCAGCTCCCCCATCAGAAGTCTTGACTTTCAGCTCAATATCTTTAATTAGATAGTCTCCTTTATCAATCTCAAAAATAAGTTCATTAGTTCCATCTCCAAGATCAGCAGCATTAATGTCAACTTCCTTGTCAGCAGATCCGCAAGTTATCAACTCATCGCTAATTTCTTCTTTATTCAAAAAGATTCTCAGCCTGCTTGATTTGGCAGCATTATTACAAAACAAGAAATAATTCAGTTTGCCATTTCCTTTTTCAGCTGCGCTTAAAACAAAAGTTCTTTTTTCTTTAGTATTTATAATTTCAAAACTCTGCCTCACTTTAACATTCTCCAAAATATATTCATTTTTCTTAAATATATTTGCTCCAGGATTAGAAACTTGAAATTCTAAAGAATTAATCTCTTGTAATAGATTCCTAGGCAAAACAACAGTCTGCAGACCCTCAGTTTTCCCGGAAAATACCTCTGCCTCATTCAAGGTCACAATTAGATTCCCATCATTTTTATAAATAGAAAAAATAAGATAAGCATTTTCTAAGTCATCAGTATCCTCCACCTTAAAAGTAAGTTTTCTCACATCTGAGCTAAATACTCCTTCTGTAACAGTTAACCTGCTTGCCAAATCAGAAACAATAGGTTCATCTCTTAAAAAAATGTTAATAGAATCAAGTTTATGCAAAGATTCATCAGCAGTTATAGTATTCAATAATCCAGGTGTTTGTGATAACAAAACAATGTTGCTGGATCCTTCCCCAGAATCTACAGTTTTATTTGTCTTTAAAAGTTCTTGCCTGTCCTCTGGAGGCAATAATAAAATAAAAAGAACGAGAAAAATCGCTATAAGAAAAACCAACATCCCTACGTTCCCTGCATTTTGCCCCTTTTCCATCAATAAAAATAGAGGTCCCTTCTATTTAAAACTTTTTATGATTTTACTTAAGAGAAGAAAATGCATTGCCTATCTGTTCTGATTTCCATCCTGCTTTAAGTAAGTTCGATCTAATCTCAGAATCATTCATGCCTGCTATTCTTGCTTCTTTTATGTATATAACCATCTTCTTTTCTTGATTATTTAATTGAATCTTCCCGGTAGTATTAAATATTTTGGAAGTCTTACCAGATCCTCCACCAAATCTTCCTTGTCTTCTCATCCATATCAAAGTTCCAATTCCAGCTCCAAGTATAATAATAACAATAACACCAGTTATAATCCCTCTATCGCTCTTTTCTTCAGTAAGGAAGTCACTAGGATCAGTTGGATTAGTTTGGTCTACATTAATCTCTTTACCATTAGATACCCCATCTCCATCATAATCATCATCAAATCCTTGAGTCAAATCTGCAAAGAATTGAATTTCTAAATCATCCAATATGCCATCATTATCTGTATCTGAATCATTCCTATCAATTCCAGCTCTCTTATAATCTTCTATTGTAGGATAATTCTCTCCTCCAGCCGAAGGTGAAACAGGAGGCTGCGGCTCCCCAACACTGCATTCATCTACAACATTATATCCGCTATTTTGCCAGAAAGGTATACTTGACTGACATGCACGTTTGCAATCCCCACCTGCATTCTGTATTAAAACATTTGGACATGAACCGCTTCCTGAAGTTCTTCTTCTATCTACATCTCTAGGAGATGACCCTCCTATATCTACTGGAGGAGGTTCACTTCCATCTTCAGTAGTCCCAACACGAGTAAGATCTCCGAATAAACCATAATCCGAAAAGTGATCAGTTTCTCCTGTAACTAAGTTAGATGAAGTATCCACTGTGGTATCTATTAGCTCCCAGTCATTTGTTGCAGGGTTATAGTAGTACATCTTCAAACTAGACTCGCTTATACCAAGTCTTTGTACATCTCCATCATCATAACTTATAGATATGGAAAGTTTTGCCAATTTTCCGGTTAAATCAGTAGTGCTTTCCAAAGTTACAAAGTTCAAGCTACTCCTTCCTCCTACATCTCTCCCTATAAGGTTGAAAGACCTGTACTTCCCAGTTATATCTGAGCTTATAATATCACTTCCAGTTGGAGTAATCTCTAGTCTTATTTTCGAATTTGCTAAATTAGCTCTAGATCCGCTCCTGCTATCAAAGTGTATTCTTTCTTCAATAACTCCAAAATTATCGCTAAGTATGAAGAAATCACCAATGTTTACAATTTTATCATCATTCAAGTCATATATAGGATCCCAATTTGCATCTCCTTCTGTTGTTCCCATATGTGTTATAAATAACTGGCCATCAGTTCCAGTCATGCCTGTAACATCAGATCCCACCACTTGTAGATCTACAACACCATCTCCATTAAAGTCTCCCCACCTAGTTACAACCTCTGGACAGTTATCCCCTTGCCCTAATGATCTTCTTATAACATTTTCATCTTCTGTATCTAATCTCCCATCACCATTCAAGTCATTTTGAGCAATTGCTATTTCAGATGTCGCTCTTCTCAATTCCCTCATCTGATCAACATCTGCTTCTTCAATGCAATAATTACCATCTAAATCTCCCACAGAAAGAGGCAAAGGATCACAATTTCCACCATTTCTAAACTCTCTTCTATATGATGTTAAATCGTCTTCATTAACCATTCCATTTCCATCTAAGTCAAATCTAATGTTTCTCTGAGCTTCAACCTTTGCTATCTCAGTTTGTAATGCAACCTTATCATCTCTATTGACGCATCTATCATTGTTGAAATCTCCTTTTGTGATTGGACAAGACTGCCCAAGCCCTATGTTACTTGATAATAAGGTTAAATCACTATCATCAAGATTTCCATCCTCATTTAAGTCATAAGACAAGATATCTGTAGGGTTGTTAGTTACTGCAGTTCCTAACTCCTCAAAATCTATTTTATCTACACAATTATCTCCATTAAAGTCATACACTTCCAGTTCAGTTTGGCTTATCGCTGAGCATTTGCTATCTGCTCCACAAAAACCCGTAGCACATTCATTGCCAGATGTACAAGATTCCCCATTAGATTTTGGATTAACTGCTAAGCAAACATTAGAGGACATATCCCAATTAAATTCATCACTGCACCTTACACATTTCCCGCTATTCACAACATCACAGAAACTATTTCCTATTGCAACCTCGGATTCTCCTGCCTGTAAGAATCCAACACATCCATCTCCACCAACAGAAGTGCATGAAGCAGGAATAGTAATTTGTTCTCCAGTTGTAAATTGGCTTTGTAGTGTCCCTTCAGTTGCCTTAATCCTATAAATATAATTTATATTAGTTCCAATTGTATCACTATCTTCATAAACACATTCTTGATCAGTACATACACCAGTAGCAGTAACAGTTTTAAACTCATCATCTCTTGCTCCTCCTGATTCCCTGCTTATAACATAAGATAAATCTCTCCTACCTCCTGTTACAGTAACACTATTCCCTTCATCTCTCCACCTAATAATTATCTTATTATCCAAGGGATTATAAGTTAAAGAAGTAATAGAAGGAATACTCAGTTGTGCAGCCACTTCAGCTAATTGTACTGTAATGGTATTTTTTACATTTCCTCTCCTACTATCTTTTATTGCAACAGCTTCAAACTCATAAGTTCCTGGAGTAGTATAAGTATGTGTTGCAGGGTTGCCCGTGAAGTTTGCACTATTATCTCCAAACTCCCATTCATAGCTAACCTCTGCCAAGACTTCTTGTGTAACTGGATCTTTAGAAGAAGCAGTAAATACTACCTCCTGCCCCACAAAAGGATTTGCATTATAATCATCAATTCCAACATTTAGAGGCTGACTACCTCCACCTTGGCCTGCTCCAGAAACTATAGTAATGGTTTTTGATACAGAAGAAGAAAGCTGTGTATCATCATAAACCGTTAATCTGGCTTCAAAAGTACCAAGAGTATCATAAACATGAGTAGTAGAAGGCTCACTGGTATTTTGATTTTCTCCATCTCCAAATTCCCATACATAAGAAACAATACTTCCATCATCATCCTTAGAGTCTCGTGCATCGAAAGGAAGAGGCAAACCTCTTTGATAGATTTGAACCACAGTTAAAGATGCTTCAGGGGCCTTCGGAAGCACAGTTGCCTCAGGGGGTTGTGCTATCAAATCTGCCATTAAGAAGAAATCATCAGGATCAACCCGACAATCTCCATTCAAATCATATTTAGCATCCCAATTTGCACTTTGGCTGTTAGTTCCCATATGTTGTTCAAATAACACTCCATCTGGTCCTGATAACCCTGTTGCACCAGTGCCTCCTATTACAACATCTACTCCATTATCCCCATTAAAGTCTAAATCATTATAAATAGCAGCAGCATTTCTAGGAGGGCATATAGGTGGCTGATCTTCAATAGGAATATCAATAGTAGTAAACGTACCATGATTAATAGACGCAGTTATTGGTTGATCACTAAACCTAGCTCCTACAATATAGGTATAACTCTCTCCTGTTTGAACATTTATGTCTGCATAAGTGCATGAAGTAGCAGTAC
>JACQNJ010000026.1 GCA_016203115.1 Candidatus Woesearchaeota archaeon | reverse complement strand
TTCTTCTACAATCTAATGAGGCCGAGAGTTATCCCTCATGAAGTTATCAGCATACATCAAATAATCTAAGAATTTTATCAAAATTCCATAAGTAATGATTAATCATCATTATTTAAGTTAACAGAACCACAAAAAGAAACTTTTAAATACCTTGAGGGCTTACCACTTCTTGAGGTTGTGGTGTAGCCCTTGTTATTAAGGTCGTTTATTCAATTTATACTCAATGTATCCTCTGTTATTTCTAGATTTTAAGAACCCTTTTTTTCTGAGTTTCTCTAAGTCTTCTATAGTCGCTGTAGGAAAACGCCGTATAATCTCGTTCCCTCTGTAATTTCTATTTCCACGATTGAGAAAAAATCTTCTCAATGTGGGTTTCATATTTTCCATTTGCCACCACCTCCTTTGGTAAGCATGATAATTGTTTACCTCCCCAACCTTTCTCTTGCCGTAATCTCAGCTACGAAGATGGTGTCAAATAGGAGTAATAGATACCCTTGTTATTTATAAACTTTTCTCAAATTATACCTAGTAATGTTTCAAATAGAAACATTTATATATCACAAAAGGTATAGAAAACTTATGTAAAAAGGAGGTGTAGTAAGGTGCAACATACAATGCTACTACAAAAAGATAAAACTTTATTCTGTGATTTGTTAGGCTATAGCCCAGAGAGTAAGATAGTAGAATATCTTTTGGAAATAAGAGAAGATAGATTTACTTTCAATGATGTAGTCATAGCAGTAGGTCTTAATAGAAAAAGAGCTTATGCTATATTGAGAAACCATCTCAAAATAGGATTGATAGAAAAAGGGGAAAAAGTAAAACAAATTCAGTTCCATAAGTTAAACAAGAAAGATGAAAGAGTTAAACTACTTTCAAAATTGTTTGATAAAATTATAAAAGATTAAACCGAAACCCCGAAGGGTTTCAGGAGGAAAAAATGCACGGCGAAGCGCAACTTAATCCTCAGAGTAGTATATCTATTTCTGAGTATAAAAATGTATTGTGTAGATTTTGCAAGTCTACAAACACCCTAAAGAAAGGATTCAGAGCTACAGAAAACAGAGGCAAGATACAAAGGTTTTACTGTAGAGATTGCAAGAAGAGATTTGTAGTAGATGACGGGTTTTATAGAATGAGAAATAATCCTCAAAAGATAACTCAGTCTATAGATTTGTTCTACAAAGGAATCTCTACAAGGAAAGTACAAGAACATTTAGGAGTATTCTATATTCATAACTCTTCTAACGTTTCTATCTATAACTGGATAACTAAGTATAGCGAGATGGTGGGGCAATATGTAGACAAGATAAATACTACAAGCTCAAAACAGATACAAGTAGATGAGATGGAATTCTTTACTAAAGGAAAACCTACATGGTTTATAGATTCAATAGACCCAGAGAGTAGATACATGATAGCCTCTGGATTCTTTAAGAATAGAGGCATAGAAGAAATTAAAGAAGTTCTAAAGTTAGCTAAATCTAAAGACAATAAAATAAGTCATGTAACCACAGATGGTTTTACAGCTTATAAAAAAGTTGTAAAGAAAGTGTTCTACACCTATAAGAACAAAGTAAACCATAAAGTAACTAATGCTAGTAAAGGCGAAGGATTTAACCATAAGATAGAAAGGCTACACAATACAATAAGGGAAAGAACTAAGATTATGAGGGGATTTCATGGCTCTGTAGAATCGGCAAGAGCTATTATGAAAGGTGTTGAGATTCAGTATAATTTTAATAGGAAACACTTAGCTATAGATTGCCATCCTTATCAGTTAGCTACTGAATTGCAACTCGGTAAGAATAAGTGGTTGGATTTAATTAAGTTAAGTAAGTCCCGTTAAGTTAACAATGCATTTGAAAGAGAAAGATATTTAAATGAGGTTTTTTACTATCACCTGATGCTTAAGAAGAGAGGTGGTAGTAAACATATTCTGTTTTCTAAATCTATTCTTTTTTTAATTGTTTTCAGTTTTTTTGCTATCCATGTTCATGCGCAGGAAGATGCTGCTGTAGATGTTAATACTGTCATAATTGTTAATGGAGATGATGCTGTTGATAATGCGATTGCTTTGGCTATATCTAGAGATTTAGGAATTCCTGTTTTTTACACCCAAAAAGATGAAATATCGAGGGAAGTTTTAACAGAGATCAAGGAAGGCAGTTATGGGAATGTGGATAGTGTCGTTATTTTAGGCGGGAAATCAGTTATTTCAGATGGTGTTGAGAGTTCTTTGAATATTGCTGGTGTTGTTGGTGGCTTTGATGCTGTGAGAATTGGCGGGATGACAGGAACAGACACTGCAATAAATGCGATTAATTACTTTTATGGTCCAAAGATGATTGATGGGGTAACTTTAGTTAGAGGAGGAGATAATGAGATTATTCAGCTATCTGCTTATTTGCACTATCCAATTATTCCTACAGCAGATGAACTGCAGGAAAATGTTCTTGAAACTTTAAATTTCACTAAAGTTGCTTATGCTAATCTTGTTATGAATTCTGAAGACCTTAACCTAAAACAAGTTTTGTCAAACTTGAATGTAAAAATAGATAAGGAATTTTATGGAAATAAGAAAGCTTTAGAGAAAGAAACAAGAGCTTTACAAGATAATAAAATTGTTATTGTTGAAGAGGGAACAGTCTTACCGATTATTCCTAACTCTTTTTTAGCTTATTATGAAGATGAAGATAATGATGGGGTGGATGACGAATCTGGACTTAGCTTAGAGGGGATTTTTAGCACGATCTATAATGACAATAGAGATTATGGAATTGAATCACTTTATTTTTATAGCGATGATCAAAGAGGGCTCGCTGAAATTGAATATGAACTTTACAAAAAAAATGTTCCACTTGAAGCTTATTCTTATGAAGATGTTCAGGAGCTTATTGATAATTCTTTGAAGATGAATAAAAGGCATATAAAAGAGATTAATCAGGACTTTGCTGACAATAATCTCAGAGTTCAGGAGAAATTTAAGGAGAATAGTGAAGAATTTGAGAAACAAATTGTTCCATTAGTTGAGAATATTAAAATCTTCTGTGATTTAAATGAGGATAATCTTTCTCTTAAAGATGCTAGGGTTTGCAGTGAAATTTTAGGCATATCCAATGATTTATTTATCAAATGGAAGCTAGTTCATGCATTTATAACTGAATATTAAATCATTTTTTATCAAACCTTTGAGCATCTCTTTCTCTATATTTTGTCATCATTTCTTGCCATGCTCTATCTAAATCAATTTTCTGTGAATTTGCCAAGCAACATAATGTAAAAATAATATCTGAGATTTCTGATGCCATTTCCCTTGTTTCTTCTGTTGGCTTTTTCTTTTTAGTGCCGTATATGTTATTTATTTCTCTTGCTAACTCCCCTGTTTCTTCCATTAATCTTGCAAGAATTTCATGAGGTGACCAATATTGTGGTTTATACTGAGATGTCCACTTATTTACTTCTCCTTGTATTTCTCTTAAGTTCATTTTAACCCTAAAACTTCTTTAAATACTTCCCATACTGTGTTTTCTTTTGCTTCTTTGTAAGATTCTCCCAATAGATAAGAGGACAATTTTTCATAACCTTTTGCAGCTCCTGAATTTGGGTACAAGTTAACTACTAAATCTCTTTCAGCCTGAGCCTTTTTAATTATTTCATCTTCAGGAATTACACTGATAATTGGAAATTCAAGCATCGACTCAATTTCTTGAATTGTCATACAATATTTGTCTCTTTTCCTGTTGACAACAACCCCTGCTATGCCTTTTCCAAGCTCTTGAGATACCCTGATGCTTTTCAGGGCTTCAGTTACTGAAGGCAATTCAGGATTTAGCACAATTAAGGTTTCATCAGAAGATTCCAGAGCAGACAAAGATTCCTTCCCTAAGCCTGCTGCACTATCAATTATAACAAAATCATAATCTTTCTTTAATGAGGAAATTTTATTTTTTAATCTTGAGGGATTTACATTAGACAAACTACTTAAAGAGATGTTTCCGGGAATTAATTTCAAGCCGGACTTGTGGATGTACATTGCCTCTTCTAGGCTGATCTTATTGCTTAAAACCTCATGGATACTTTTTGGCGTTACTGGGTGACCTAAATAAATCCCTATGTTTGGAGAAGTAAAGTTTGCATCAACAAGAATTACGTTTTTTCCCTTATTATTTAATGACAAGGCTAAATTAATAGCTATTGTTGTTTTTCCTATCCCTCCTTTGGAACCGGATACACAAATTGCTTTTCCCATGAAAATAGAAAGAGCTATATGCTTTTAAAACTTACTTTCTATAAAGCTTACAAATTCTTTTGTTTTTTCAAAATAACTATATAACATTTCTATGTTTACATTGATAACTTCACCATTTTCTAGAATTACACTTAGTGTTACGTTTTTCCTGAACTCTTCTTTTTTGCTGTATGTAGCGCGATCAATTTTGCGCAACATAAAATAAAAGTTGATGAAATCTGTTATTTCAGGTCTGCGATAAGTTTTTTTGAGCATTTCTGCCCGAGAAAGAGGGGAGTGGGGAATCTCTTTGATTTTTTTGTTGGCCTTGAGCTTTGTTAGGGCGTGAATAATTGTGTAGTCAAAAGCATTAATAAGCCTTTGAATTGTGTTTTTGATCACGTCACATGTTTTAGTGTACTTCAAAGTAACGAAAATAGAGTGATCTGCTCTTTTCAATTCTTCCTGAGCTTCAGACTGTTCTAACATTTTGTAAGCTTGCATTTGTTTTTATTAATAATGACCTTATTTTGTGAACATATTCTTTCATGCTTTGCATTGTGAGCTCTTTTAATTTTCCCTTGTAAGGATCCCATAAAATATACTTATCCCTCCTTACAAATTCCATGTCGCTTTTTTTTCTTTGATCTGACAGGCTTTTTAGCTCTTGGATAATTCTTATTTCAGCTTCCTCAATTTGATATATGTATGCTCTTTCTCTAAAGAGTTCATATTTTATTTTGAAATTGTCTGGGATTATTGCCAAATTTTTTTGTTCTTTCTCGGATTGCAACATAGCTTCCATGATACAAATTGCTGCATTATTCATACTCTCAAGCACGGCAACAATCAACTTGTTGTCCTTCACAAGAGGGTAGGTTACATATGCTATGTGGTCTGCTGCTCTGAAATGCCTATTTGCATTGTTCATTAATTCTTGTGCTGTTTGCATTAGCCTTTAAGGGATATAATTGCTTCAGCCAAGTCTCCATTTGCTTTTTCTAGTGCTGCTTTTGCTTGTTTTTTATCTACATCTGCCTTTTCTGCGACTGTGGCAATGTCTTCTTCACTTATAGATGATTCTGTTATTTCCCCTGTTATTTGGAAGCTTTTACTTCCCATCATGTCTATAAGAGCAACTTGGGGATTTTTGATGATAATACTTTTGCTTTGCGTCTTTATTATAACTTCTTGAGCTTCAATGTCCTGCTGCTTAATGCCGAGTTTCTTCATCATGCTCTGCATCTGTCTTGGATTTATTCCAGGCATCATTTTAAATTATGTGAAGTAAAATTTCTCCTACTATCACTATTACTATGGCTGCTATTACATGCTCTGGCTTTACTGATATCTTGCTTGTTGATTCTTCAGAGTAACGAACAAGCCCACCTTGACTAGAGGGGATGTGAATTTTGTTATCTGCCATAATATATAGAATATATACTTTTATATAAAACTTATGGAAATTTTAGGTTTTTAGGCTGTTTTAGCCCCCATTAAGAATTTTTAATAATTTAAGAGAAATTGATTATTTTTTTTAAAAATAAGTATAGGTAAGCAATAAGCCGCCTTTTGTTAGACCCTTGGCATATTCCATGCTTCATTGAAGATCTATCCCAACATTTAACTAAGCGTCATCAAAGACTTGCACTGACTGGGACTCGCCGTTTCAACGTATCCTTTTACCTATTCAGTTTGTTATCTCAGGACTATCACTAGTCCCTTCTTAAACCACATCTTTAGCAGCAAAAGGCCGTGCCGTTTCTGAGCGGTTGCCTTCCATTTCTGGAACTTAAGACTAAGCAGCCGATATATAGTGGACGGACTTTCCTCACAAATTGCGAAAGTTGGTTTGCTTACCTATAAAAAAATTAAAGAGAAAGGAGTATAAAAAAGTTGTGAAAAGGCTAAAATTTAGCCTTCACAGTAACTCTGTGTCCAAATCCTGAAGGTAATGCTCCTTTTCCAGGATTTCTCAATGGGATATTCCAGCCGATACTAAATTTGTCTCTTACTGGTTTTTCTAGCTCTACTTCTCCATAAATCCATTCTAATCTTTTTTGTAAAGTCCACTCTCCAAATGAGCTTGCTTTAACACCATAAGGCAAATTCGCGGAAGCAGAATAATTTATTTCACTTCTATTGATTTTTCCTGTTTTATCGAAGAAAAAAGGAAATGCTGTAACTTCTGCAGAAGCACAATCAGGCAATGGAGGTTCTGTACTCATCCCTATTCCTACTCTTCCTACCAAGTTATCTGGATGATTTGTTTGAGCTTTCATATCTAATCCTGGAGCTACTCTTCTCTTGAAGTTTGATTCTGCATAATACCTACCCTGGTGTAATTCAAGCCAAGTTCCTCCATTGACCCTTCCAGGTAAATTATAGGGAGAGGTTAATTTAGCAAAAGAGGGTATAGCATCACTTACTGAACCATAATACTTTGCGTTTCCAGCTGAAGCTTCAATAGGTAAAATTCCCACCAAAGCAGTTAATGCTGTTAATCCTAATTTTTTCATTTTAATCCTCCTTGTTACTACTTAATAAGAATTAAATAATATTAAAGTATATAAGTACTTCCTAACCCTAAGGGGGGAGAAATATTTATATATGATAACCTATTGTTAATATTATGGATTCAAGCTTATTAGAAGATATAGGGCTGACAAAATCAGAGGTTAATGTATATTTAGCATTACTAGAATTGGGAAGCTCAAGCACTGGAAAAATTGTGGATAAGTCAGGAGCTTCATCTTCGAAGATTTATGAAATTTTAGATAGATTAATGCAGAAAGGTTTAGTGTCTTATGTTATAAAATCAAGAGTAAAATATTTTGAAGCTGCTGATCCAAACAGAATTTTAGATTACGTAAATGAAAAAGAATCAAAATTAATTAAACAAAAAGAAAAAATAAAAAATCTGATTCCGGAACTAGAATTAAAAAGAAAAATTTCAAAATATAAATCTGAAGCTACTATATACAAGGGATTAAAGGGGGTTAAAACAGCTTTTTATGATGCTTTGAATTTATTAAAACCAGAAGATGAAATGTTAGTATTAGGCATTCCTTCAAGATCAGAAAAACTTAACAGATTTTTTGTTAAATTTGCAAAAGACAGAGCTAAAAGAAAAATTAAGGCAAAATCTATTTTTAATGAGAAGGCAAGAGGAGAATTACAAACATTATCAGAAAATAGTCCTTTAACAGAAATAAAATATATAAACGAGATAACTCCTGCATCTGTAAACATATTTAAGAATAGGGTAATAATTTTTCCCGAATCAAAAGAAATTTTATTGATAGTTATTGATAGTAAAGAAATAGCGGAATCATTTAAAGTACAATTTGAAAAATGGTGGAATCAGAGATCTGAAACATATGAAGGGCAAGAAGCAGTTGAAAATGTATATAATTCTCTGCTTAATTCAATAAGACCCGATGATGAAGTTATAATTTTTGCAGCGAAGCCAACTACTAAAAGAGCAGCTGATTTTAATTTAAACTGGATAGGAAAGATAAGTAAAAAAGCAAAAATGGCGAGAGCGATGTATTATGGTTATAATGACACTAATAAAACAAGGGCGTTAGAATTTAAAGAGAAAGGTTGCAAGACTAAAATTATTCCAACACAACAAACCTTACCCGTCTCTACCGTTGTTGTGGGAAATAATATTTTAGAAGTTGTATGGGGAGTTAAACCTATTACATTTAAGATTGAAAATAAAAATGTAGCAGAATATTATAAGAGTAATTTTAATTTATTATGGGATCAAGAGGCAGTTGTTCTTAGAGGACATGAAAATATAGAAAGAAACTTTTGGAATATGTTAAATGAATTAAAAGAAGGAGATGAATACTATGTTTTAGGTGCAAGTTGGCATGGTAAGAAAGACAAGATTCCTGAGTTTTATAAAAAGTTTCATGAGGAAAGACAGAGGAGAAAAATTAAAGCAAAATTTTTGTTTGTATCGGGAACAGAAGACATTGTTAATAAATCTATTTTTCTATACCAAAGATTTGGAGAAGTTAAGTTTTTACCCCAAGGAATCTATGAAGGCATACAAGTTAACTTATACAACGAAAAGGTTATTTTTCAAATCTGGAGAGAAAAAGAGCCAATAGTTATTTCAATAGAAGACGAAAAAATGTATAAGACATTTAAGACTTATTTTGATTTGTTATGGAATTCTAAGTAAAAAAAAATGAAAGTTGCACATAAGCAGATAGGTATAGGTCAGAGCTGTTAGTGACTGCTGGCTGAGTTGATCGCAAAAGCTTTCAACTTACACCACAGTTCTATCAACCTCATGTTTTATGAGCGCTCCCTATGTCTCGTTTCGAGTCATCTTTCCTCCTTAGATGCTTTCAGGAGTTATGATTAGAGGCGTAGCTGCTCGGCCTGCCTTGTCAGACAACCGATTACCAGTGGCCTCGAAGGGCGGTTCCTCTCGTACTATGCCCTCCTTGCTCTCAGACATAAAACACCTCTAGTAGATATTGAACAAACTGTCTCACGACGTTC